>JACQHC010000190.1 GCA_016199245.1 Gemmatimonadota bacterium
ATCCTCCACGGCCGGCCGGGGGGCAACCGGCGGGCGGCGGCACGCAACGTCCCCGCCCGGACACGGCTCCGCCGGCAACACAGCCGGTGGAGCCACCGGTGACCAACGTTCCAGTTACGGGACGGCCCGCCATCCGCGTATCGGCGGTGGACGCGGACGCCTGGTTGTTCGCAGCGCTGGAGCGGCTTGATCCAGACCGGACCCTGCCACCGTCCGTGGCAACCGCCATTCGGGACACGGCGCAAGTGTTCTACTCGCTTGCAGACATCACCCCGACTGACAAGGCGTTCGCCGCATACGTCATCGCCAACGCATACGCTGAAGTCAACGACACGCCCAGCGCCCTCACGTGGGCGCGCGAGGCCGTCAGCTTGAACCCGAACAGCCGCTCATACCAAGCACTCGTGACCAGCCTCTCCGGGAGAACACCGTGAGCCTCTTCGGGTCCAAGAACTCCGCGATCCGGATCACGGTCTTCGGCAAGACCGATGTTGGGCGGAACCGCGAGCACAACGAAGACTCGTTCCTCGTGGCCGACCTCACCACGAAACAGGCCTCACTCCACGCCGAGGTGCGGGACCACGATCTGGGCGAGAAGGGCTCGCTGCTCGTGGTGGCCGACGGCATGGGCGGCGCCGCCGCGGGCGAGGTGGCGAGCGCCATGGCCACCAAGGTGATCTACGAGCACATGACGGAGCGCTGGGGCAAGGACAACGAAGCCACGCCGCAGCAGTTCGCCTATCGACTCAAGGAAGCGGTGGAGGAAGCGAACGCCCACATCCACGCCTACGCCAAAGAGCACCCCGAGTCCAAAGGGATGGGCACCACGACCACCGCGGTGGGCGTTCTGGGCGATCACCTCTACCTCACGCAGGTGGGCGATTCGCGCTGCTACCTGGTGCGCGACGGCAAGGGGGTGCAGCTCACCAAGGATCAATCCTTGATGCAACGCCTGGTGGACGCCGGTGAGCTGACCGAAGAAGAGGCCGAGCGCAGCGAGCGGCGGAACATCATTCTCCAGGCGCTGGGCCCCGACCCCCGCGTCCGGGTCGATCTTACGCATCAGGAGGTGCGACGCGGTGACATCATCGTGATGTGCTCCGACGGACTCTCGGGCCAGGTGCGGCGCAACGAGATCGCCGACTGCGCCATGAAGTACCCCGATCCGGCTGACGCCTGCACGACGCTCATTGAAATGGCGAACGACCGTGGCGGCCCGGACAACATCACGGTTGTCGTGGCCCATTTCGGCGGCGACGGGCTCAAGGTGCCGCAAGGCGATGAAACCGTCGGTCACGAGGTGTATCCGCTGCTCGACACGGAATCCACCACGGAGCCGGTGCCCGTGTACAAGGGAAGCGCGCCGCCTCAACCCAAGGGCAACGGGACGTGAAGCCCCAGTTCAGAGTCCTCTCCGGGCTCGGCAAGGGCCGCACGTTCGTCCTCTCCAAACCGGAGATCCTCGCGGGGCGCCACCCCGAGGCCGACATCCGGTTCGACGCCGAGCGCGAGCTGGACGTCTCGGCGCGCCACGCCACCATCTTCCGCAAAGGCGACCACTGGTATATCCGCGACAATGCGAGCCGGAACGGCACGCTGGTGAACGGCCACGCGATCAGCGCCGAGTCCAGACTGGACGACACCGATCAGATTCGCTTCGGGAAGAACGGGCCGGCGGTCGAGTTCCGCCTCGTGCCTGACACCACGCCGGACACGCTCGCGCTGGCAGTGACCGGTGAGGCCCCGTTGCGGGAATCGCTGGCCGGTGCCGTGTTCTCCACGCAGGCCAGCCACAGAGCCGCGCCGCAACCGCCCGCCGCCGCGCCCAAACCCGCGGCCGCCGCACCGCGCCCGGGCGGCAGCACGACGCAGCGAATCCGGGTTGAAGTGACGCGGCAAACCCGAAGCCTTCGCTCGGTCATCGGGGCGTTGCTCGGCGTCCTGGTGGTGGCGACGGGATGGTTCGTGTACGACGGCTACACCCAGCGACAGGCCCGCGCACGCGACGCTGCCGCCATGCAGGCGCTGCTCGACAGCATCGTCCAGTCGGCCGAGGCCGCGGTGCAATCGCTCAAAGGCCAGGTGGCCGGGCTCGCAACCGCGCTGCGGCAGTCCCAGGCCGAGATCGAGCGGCTGCGCGTAAACCTGGCGTCTGCTCAGGCCGCGGGCGACGACGCCCAGGTTGCCGAGCTGCGCCGCCGCCTCGATGCAACCACCCAGGGGCTCAGGAACCAGCAGGTCGCCGCTCAGGTGGATTACCCGAGCCTGTGGCAACAACATCAAGGCGCGGTAGCGCTGATCTACGTGGAGTTCAACCCCGGCCAGGTGTTCACCGGCACCGCGTTCGCCATCTCGCGCAACGGCGTGATGCTCACCAATCGCCACGTCGTGGCCGGGGCGGATGGAACGCGGCGGGCCACACGGATCGGCGTGAAATTCGCCGACTCCGACCAGGTGTTCCCCGCCCGCGTGCTTGCCACCTCGTCCGAGGCGGACGTTGCCGTGATCAAGGTGGACATCCGCGACGGAACGCCAAGCATTGGCGAGATCAACACCCGCGGGCCCGTGCGCCCCGGAGACCCGGTGGCGATCATCGGTTTCCCGCTCGGTGTGGAGCTACCCATGGACCAACAGGGTGGCCGTACCGTCGCGCGGACGACCCTCACCGCCGGCACAGTGAGCAAGGTGCTGACCGACCGACTCCAGGTGGACGGCTACGGGGCGGAAGGATCGAGCGGCAGCCCGATCCTGGATCGCGACGGTCGGGTAATCGGTGTGTTGTTCGGCGGCCAGCCCGGCACGGAAGGCCGCATCGTGTTCGCCGTGCCCGCGAGCTTCGTGGCGCGCATCGCAGCGCCGTACATCAACTAGACGAGCTGGGCCAGCAGATTCAAGCCGGCGTCACGCGGCCCAGCACGCGCGGCCCGCGGGCGCCGGTCGCTGCCGGCACGTTCCCCGGCTCGCGGCGCAGCGCCCGCCACCCGAGAAACGCAAAAGCCACCGCCTCCTTGGCGTCCCCGTCGAAAAACTCCTCGTCGAACCGGCGGACCGGGATGCCCGGCAGCAGCTCGGCGAGCCGCGCCATGAGCGTGGCGTTGCGGGCGCCCCCGCCCGAGGCCAGCACGTCGCTCCCGGCCTTCCGCACGTGGGGAAGCCAGCGCTCGATCTGTGAGGCGACCGACCGCGCGGTGAGCAACACGGCCGTCGCGATGATGTCGTCCGCCGCGGCCGCGGGCCGCTGAGCCCGGACGCGCTCGACGAGATCCTCCGCGCAGGCCTCTCCGAACACCTCGCGCCCGGTGCTCTTGGGCGGTGGCGCGGCGAAGAACGGGTGCTGGAGCAGCTCGCTGACCACCACGTCGTCCGGACGCCCGCACGCGGCACGGCGCCCATCCTCATCGAATGTCGCGCCCGGCACCAGAGCCCGCACCACCGCATCCATGACCGCGACCCCCGGACCCGTGTCGAACGCCACCACGTCATCCGTAGCGCCGCGCCGGCGGACGAACGTCACGTTCGCCATGCCGCCCAGGTTCAGCAGCACGCGCCCGTGGTCGGGATGACCAAAAAGCAGCGCGTCGGCCAGCGGCACGAGGGGCGCGCCCTGCCCTCCCGCGGCGACATCCCGGCTGCGGAAATCGCTGACGACCGGTACGCCGAATCGCTCCGCGAGAATCGCGGGATCACCGAGCTGGAAGCTCACGCGGCCGGGCTCGTGCCACACCGTCTGGCCGTGCGACGCGATGCCGGTCAGGTCCTGAGCATCCACGCCCGCCTGCCGTAAGAGGCGCTCGGTGCTGGCCGCGAACCGCTCGCCCAGCCACGCGTGGAGCAGCGCCAGCTCGCGCGGTCCCCCCTGTCGGATCGCGGCCAGGAGCCGGGCCCGGTCTTCCGGTGTGTAGGGATCGCTGCGGAAGGCGACCAGCTCCACGTGGAGCGGCTCCTCGAGGCGCACGAGCGCGGCGTCCACGCCATCGAGCGACGTGCCGGACATGAGTCCGACGACGAGCGATTTCACCGCACGGGCGGCGGATCGCCGATGACTCGCCGAATGAATCCGCCTGCCTCCCGCACCAGGCGCTCCGCGGTCGCCCGGTCCACGTCCCGCTTTACCATGACGATAGCCAGTTTCACGCTGCCGCCGGCTTGCTCGATCGCCCTCCGCGCCACCGACCGGTCGACCCCGCAGGTCTCCATCACGATCCGCTCGCCGCGATCGCGCAGCTTGGCGCTCCACGCCATGAGGTCCACCATCAGGTTCCCGTAGCACTTGCCGAGCCGGACCATGGCCCCCGTGGTGATCGTGTTGAGCGCGAGCTTCGTCGCGGTTCCCGCCTTGAGGCGCGTCGAGCCCGTCAGTGCTTCCGGGCCCGTCAATACGGTGATGACCACGTCGCATGCGGCCGCGAGGTCCTCGGGCGGCTCGCAGCACGACAGCAGCATGGTCCGCGCGCCGCGAGCCGTCGCGCGTTCCAGCGCGGCGCGCACAAACGGAGTCGTGCCGCTCGCGGCGATTCCCAGGACGACGTCGCGCGGAGAAACCGCCGCTTCGTCTATGGCGGCCCGCGCCGCTGCGGTGTCGTCCTCCGCACCCTCCTGGCTCCGGAACACGGCGTCGCGGCCGCCGGCGATGATGCCCCGGACCATTTCTGCCCGCGTCCCGAAGGTGGGTGGGCACTCAGCAGCGTCCAGCACGCCGAGCCGCCCGCTCGTGCCCGCCCCCACGTAGACGAGCCCGCCGCCAGACTGGAAGGCCGCCACGACCAGGTCGATCGCGCGCGCGATCGCTTCGCGCTGTTCATGCACGGCCTGCGCCACGGTGCGGTCTTCGGCGTACATCAGGTCCACGATGTCGAGCGCCGGCGCGACGTCGATGCCGGTGGTGCGGGGATTACGTTGTTCGGTGAGGCGGGGATCGTGAAACGGGGTTTGGGCCATTCACGGACGGCGGACGGGCGCGGCGCCGGAGGCGCACGCCCCCGGCGCCGAGCCACCCGTCTTCAGGAGGCGATTTCCTGCAGTGTGAACGGCGCGGTCAACACCACGCGAACCAGCCCGCCTGCCGGCAGGATGATGTCCAGGTCTCGCGTTGCAGCAGCGATGCCGACACCCGCCGCCGCGCCGGCGGCCGCGCCGATCGCCGTGCCTTTCTTGTCGCCGCCGATGAGCCGGCCCGCGATCCCGCCGACCACGGCGCCGGCACCCACCTTTGCCGCGTCGCCCGCCGTCACGCCCCGGCCTTTCATGTACGTGCCCAGGCTGTCCGTGCGTGCCTGCACGGCATAGGTCTTCCCGCCGAACTGAACGCGGTTGAACGTCAGCACCAGGCGTCCCTGACCACCGGGTGTCTCGGCCGGGGCGATATCCGAAATCGTGCCGAGGAACACCGCCCCCGCCGGGATCACGTCCCGGCCGCGGGGGTCTTGAATGGCAGCGCCCGACGTGGCGGTGACCGCCTCGCCGACCTTGTTATGGCGCGAGGTGAGCGTGTCCGTTGCCCACAACTCGACGGTGGTGCCCTCCTCTAGGCTCAGCGGCGCCGGGCGCGACGGGGGCTGGGCCGGCGGCTGAGCGGGCGGCCGCGCCGGCTCCTGGCGCGGCGGCTGAGTCTGGGGCCGCTGCGCCGGCGGCTGCGTGGCCTGGGGCTCGGGGGCCGGTTGATCGCTGAGGGTCGCCACGGACTCGGCCGGGGCAAGGCTCAGGTCCCGCGCGGCTTCGTCCTGAGCTGCTTGGTCTCCACCGCCACACGCCCACACTGCCGCCGCGACGACGACGGTTCCGAAGCTCAAGCCGTGTTTCATGCGTGCCTCCAAGACTGAGAATTGCCGACGGCGTAAGTTCGTGAGTGCCGTGGTGCCGCGCAAGAACGCGTTTCGGCTCTCGTGCGGGCGTCGGGGCGTCCCTTCAGGCGCTGCAGTTGCGCGTGGACACGGCGGACGCGCAACTCTCAGGCGCACATGGGACACCCCGACGCCCGCCACGAGCCTTTATCGCGGTCCCTAGAGGCGGCGCCGTATGAACTCCGGCGTCATCGCCTGGAGCCACCCCGCCAGGATCGCGAAGTACCCCGTCATGACCAACAACCCCATGAACACCAGGAGCCCGCCCGCGAGGCGGGACGTGAGCGGCAGATAGCGGCGGAAGCCCTTGAACCATTCCAGGAATCGTTCCACCGCTGCCGCGGCCACGAGGAACGGCACCGCCAGCCCCGCCGAATACGCCAGCAGCAGGACGACCCCGCGCCCCAGGTCTTGTTGCGTGCTCGTGAACAGCAGGATCGAGCCCAGGATGGGACCGATGCACGGCGTCCAACCGGCGCCAAACGCCATGCCCACGAGCACACTCCCAAGGTACCCCACGGGCTTGTCGTGGAGATGCACGCGCCGTTCGCGCGCCAGCGGGGCCCATTGCCAGCCACTCACGAGGTACAGCCCGAATGCAATGATTAGCGCGCCGCCCGCGCGTTCCAGCCAGACCTGGTTGTAGTTGAGTAGTCGCCCGAGACCGGTAGCCGTAGCGCCGAGCGCCACGAAGATGGCGGTGAACCCTGAGACGAACAGCACCGCGTGCCGAACGGCCGTCCACCGGCGTGTCTCCGCCTCTTCCAGCGACAGGCCTGAGATAAACGACACGTAGCTCGGGATGAGCGGCAAGACACACGGCGACAGGACGCTCAACACGCCCGCCGTGAAGGCAATGATGACGCCGACCGACTGCCCTTCCACTCAGGCGTTCTCAGCCGAGCCGGGGATCAGCGCGTCACCCGCAAAACACTACCGCGCTGACCACCGTGACCCAGCGGCCGTCATCCTGGGCCTCCGCCGTGCAGCTGATGTTCATCGTCTTGACGATCTCGCCCGACAGCAGCCACTGCTCTTTGCGTTGGTCCCATGCCTGGTCGGAGTCGAACGGCACACCGAGCACGGTGGCCAACATGCTGGCGGCGAGGTCCTCCGCGTAATCCCCGGCGGGCTGCTGCCGTTGACCGAAGGCGTGGTGCTCCGAGATGTACCCGTGGTGGTTCGGATCGGCGGGGATCGCCAGGCCGATGGACGCGGCCGCCAACCGTGACGGCTCATTGGTGGAGGCTTCGGCCACCACCGCGAACACCACCTGGCCCGGCACGAGCATTTTCACACCCTGCTCCCACGACACGAGGGAGCAATTGGGCGGGAAGATCGAGGAGACGCGAACCAGGTTGTACTGCGCGATGCGCGCGTCGCGCAGCGCGAGCTCGAAGCTCGTCAGTTTCTCCCGATGGCGTCCGACGCCTTTCGTCAGGAAGGCCTTGGACGGCACGAACAACTTGGGATCGATCACCGTGATGCGTCCTCAGGTAAGAGTGGCGCGGCGCCGAACCACACGGCGGTCGCGATTTCCACGGGCGGGTCCGCTTCGCCCACGCGCTGCTGCACGCCCCGAACCACGTCATCCACGACGGGCGCCGGACTTTCGCCGATCTCCTCGACCGCCACGCGGCCCTGCCCGCGCTCTCGGCCTCGGACCACCAGCATATAGCGGGCGGTGTACACGCGCACCCGATCTCTCTCGGCGCGCCGCCCGATCACCGCCGTCCCCCACTCCCGGTCCTCCTGCCGCACCGGGGGGAACAACCAGATGCGGTCGACCTCCTCCGCGGGGATCGCCTGTGACACCGCGGCGGCGACGCGCGTCCAGCCGAGCCCTAGGCCCGGGCCGCGGGCCGGACCCGGCGAAGCCCCTGTTCCCATTGCTCCACGTACGACCGAAAGACATGCATGAAGTCCTGCGCGTTCGTCACCACGCCGTGAGCCTGGTGCGTCCCACGGTCCCGCAGCTTGCTGACCACGAACTCCGTTTGATCCACGCAGATCGTGGGCAGCGGTCGCAGGCGGTCGCCGCCCTCATCCACGTAGGCGGGAAGCATGTTTCCCACCGCGATCGCGTGGAGCGCCGTCGCCACGAGGACGGCGAACGTCGCACGCGTCGTATGCTCCCGCATCGCGTCCTGCGCGCCGAGCACGTCGGACACCACGCCGGGGATCGGCCCGTCGTCGCGAATCGAGCCCGCCAGGACGTAGGGGACGCCGCGCCGGACGAGCGCGTGCATGATGCCGTCGGTCACGAGACCGGAGCGTACCGCCGCCTCGATGGAGCCGGCCCGCCGAATCGCGTTGATCGCCCGCATGTGGAGCCCGTGGCCGTGTTCCGCGAACTCCCCTTCGGCGGTCATTCCCAGCGTGGTCCCGAAGATCGCGGCCTCGAGGTCGTGCACCGCGATCGCGTTCCCGCCGAGGAACGCGCTCACGAACCCATGCTCGATGAACCAGATTAAGTCTTCTCTGGCGCGGGCATGGACCAGGGCGGGCCCCGCCACCCACACGATGTAGCCGCCTCGCTTCCGTTCTTCGGTCAACAGCCTGGCGAGGTGCCGGTAGTCCACCGGCCGTTCCCGGCTCACCGGCGCCGCCATGAAGCGGAACTCGTTCGCGCTGTGCGTCCCGCCGAGGAAGCCTTCGGTGTGCACGTAGATGCCCTGACTGCCGTCTTCGGCCTCGCCCATCGCAACCGGCGTGCCCCGGGATAACTGACGCGGCTCCCGCGCGACAAGCCGGCCCGACGGCTCGAGGGCGATGACGCAGTCCATCCGCGGCGCGCTCGGCCGGTGCCATTGACCCTGCACGCGAACGTAGGTCGGCAGGTTCGTCGTCGAGAAGAACCCATCCGGCAGGACACCGTCGGACGGCATCGGGACGAACGTCGCGTCCGGCGCGTCGCGCAGTGGGCCCGACGTGAAATCGGGAGGGCGGTATTGGAAGCGGGGCGCGCCCATCGGTGAGGGCGTCAAGATACCGGCGGTGAGAATGCGTTTCAACCCGCGGCATCACAGCAGCGACACCGGATCACGATCGAACGTCACGCGCAGGGGCGGCCGGCGTCCCACGGGGAGCCGCGCGGCGGCATACCGCACGACCCGCCCAAGCCAGCGGCGCTCCGGCGCCTTGAGCAGCACGTGCCAGCGCCAGCGGCGCTTGATCCGCGCGAGCGGCGCGGGCGCCGGTCCGATCACGCTCACCGCGCCGGGGGCGCGCGTCGCGATCAGGCCGGCCAGCCAGTCGGCCGTCTCGCCGGCCGCCCGACTTACCGCGCTTTCCGTCGCGCCACTGATCGTCACGTTCACCAGGCCAACGTGCGGAGGGTACGGGGGCGACCGCCGCGTCTCGATCTCCCGGGCGGCGAACGCGCGATAGTCGTGTGCGGCGGCCGCGCGCAGCGCGTAGTGATCCGGCCGGTAGGTCTGCACCAGCACCTCACCGCCCGCCGGACCCCGCCCCGCTCGCCCGGCCACCTGCGCGATTAGCTGAAACGTGCGCTCAGCCGCCCGAAAGTCGGGCAGATGCAGCGCGGTATCCGCGTCCACCACGCCAACCACCGTCACGCGCGGAAAGTCCAGCCCCTTGGCGATCATCTGCGTCCCGACGAGCAGATCGGTGTCGCCCCGGGCGAAGGCGTCGAGAATGCGCCGGTGCGACCACCGCGTGGACGTGGTGTCCGCGTCCATGCGCGCGATCCGCGCACCGGGGAACCGTTCGCTGAGCCACCGCTCAACCGACTGCGTACCGACGCCGCGGGACCGCGCGGTTGCGTGCCCGCACCGGGGGCATTGATCCGGCACCGGGGCGCGATGGCCGCAGTAGTGACACCGCAGGGCTTCTGGTACCCGGTGCAGCGTGAGCGAGATCGAGCAGGCCGGACACTGCGTCACCTCGCCGCAGGCCGGGCACTGGATGAACTGCGCGAAGCCCCGACGATTGAGCAGCAACATCCCTTGCTCGCCCCTCGCGAGCCCGCGTTCAATCGCCTCATCCAGATCCCGGGTCCACGGCACGGGCCCGCTCTCGGGAATGCGCGGAGCGGTGCGGAGGTCCACGAGCCGGACCCCCGGCAGACGGCCCGCGGCCGTTCGCTCCGGCAGTTCGACAATCGTCACGCGGTCGCGGGCAGACCACGTCTCGAGCGCCGGCGTTGCACTGCCCAGCACCACGCGCGCACCCTCCAGCCGCCCGCGCCGCAGCGCCATGTCGCGGGCATGGTAGCGCGGCGTCTCGCCGTTCTTGTAGCTAGAATCGTGCTCCTCGTCCACAACGATCGCCGCGAGGCGGGGCACGGGCGCGAAAACGGCCGAGCGCGCCCCCACCACGACCGACCGCTTGCCCGCGGCGATGGCCCGCCAGGCGTCCGCACGCTCGGCGTCGGACAGGGCGCTGTGCAGCACGGCCACCCGATCGCCGAACACGCCGCGCACGCGTGCCACCGTCTGCGGCGTCAACGCGATCTCGGGGACCAGCAGGATGGCGCCGTTCCCCCGCGCGATGTCTGGGCGCAAGGCCTCCAGGTACACCAGCGTCTTGCCACTGCCCGTGACCCCGAACAGCGCCGCCGCCCCACCGCCCGACAGGCAGCCAATGGCATCCACGGCACGGCTTTGGGCCGGCGTCAGCTGGGCCGGCGGCGGCGTCGCGTCGCCGGCGAACGGATCACGCAACGCCTCACGGGTGCCGTACACGGCGACACCTCGCTCGACGAGGGCGCGCACGACCGTGCTCGAATAGCCAAGCTGTTGGGTGAGATGCCGCAGGTCGGCTTCACCGCCCAGGGCGTCGAGCGTGTCATACACCTCGCGCTGACGCCCGGCGCGCCCGAACTCCCGCTCCCGCTCCAGCAGGGACGGGAGCGCGCGGGTGAGCTTCACCGTGCGCTCGCTCCCCGGAGCGGGGCCCACATCGGGCGGGACTACGTCCAGCGCCACGGCCCCGACCCGAACGAGGCGCTGTAGCACGTCCCACACGGGGCGGCCAAGCCGGCGCGCGAGGCGCTGCACGTCCGCGGGGCCGCCCAGCGCCCGCAGCGCGTCCACGACGGCGCGACTCAGGCCGCCGGGCGCGTCGTCCGCGCTCACGAGCCGGGCAACGAGCCGCGACCGTCCCCACAGCGCCGCCGGCAGCATGGCCCTGAGGGCCAGACCAATCGGCGCTGCGTAGTAGCGGGCCATCCACTGGGCCAGGGCGAGGAGGGCGGGCGAGAGGAGAGGAGCGTCGTCGGGCGCGAGCAGGACTGGGCGGAGCGTGTCGTCCGTCTCCACACTCACGTCAACCACGACGCCCACCATTTCACGAGTGCGGATCGGCACGACGACGCGCGCGCCCCGGACCACCCGATCCGCCAGCGCGGTCGGCACCGCATAGCGGTAGGCGTGCGCGACCGGCAACGGCAGCGCGACCGCGCAGGCCGAGGGCACCGGCTTCGACACAGCAGGCCGAAGCCTACAGCAGGGCCGCGAGGTGCGCCGCGGCGGCGAGACGTATGCGCGCGGGCACGTAGCCGCCTTCGAGGACCGACGCGATCGGCGCACCCAGCCCGCGCCATGACCGCAGCCAAAGGGCGTAGTCCTCGGGCTCCAGCGTGAACCCCGCCAGCGGGTCGCCGGCCATCGCGTCGAACCCGGCGGAGATGAGGATCAGTTCCGGGATCCATCCGTCCGTGGCGCGGGCCACCGCGTGGTCCAGGTCGGCGACGTACGTCGCGCGGGGCAGGCCCGGGGACCGCGGCACGTTGAACACGTTGCCGACTCCCCGTTCGTCGGCGCGGCCCGTGCCGGGGTACAGCGGCCACTGATGCAGCGAGACGTAGCGAATACGCGGCTCGCGCTCCACCAGATCCTGGGTGCCGTTGCCGTGGTGCACGTCCCAGTCCACGATCAGGACGCGCGCCAACCCGAACTCGTCGAGCGCCGCCCGTGCAGCGATCACCACGTTGTTCAGCAAGCAGAACCCCATGGCTTCATCCGCAGTTGCGTGGTGGCCGGGCGGCCGGACGGCAGCAAACGCGGGTACGCCGGCCAGCGCACACCGGGTCGGCGTCGAGCTGGCCTCCGCCCCGCGCGTTCACGGCCTCGAGCTGGCGGAGGTACGCGGGCCGATGCACGCGGGAGAGCAGGACGTCGTCCACGGGAGGAGGCTCTTCGAAAGTCACGTGATCGTTCAGAGGCGAGCTCGCGAATTGCTCGAGAATCGCCGCGATCCTCGCCGGTGACTCGGGGTGACCCGCGCCGGGATTGTGGTCGCGGTGCGATTGGTGCCAGAACACCCGCGCCTGGCCGGGCGTATTGCCGGGCGGCGCCGGAGGTGCCACGGTCAGTTGGTCGAGCCGTTCCGCACGGCCGATCGCAGCCGCTCGACCTCGGCCCGCATGGCCCGGTGCTGATCGTCCAACTCCACGAGGTGCGCGAGGTACCGCCGCCACACCACCAGCACACCGGCGGCGCCAACCGCGAGAACGGCTGCCCAGATCACGAGGACCGGGCGGCGGCCCCAGAATCCCGCCAACCCAAGCAGAATCGCGTCGAGCAGCAGGAAGCCGACGGCCGCCACTACCCCGGCGCGCACGCCGGACGCGCGGCGACGGCTCACCGCACCGGGCGGCGGCGCGCCGGCAGCACGATCATGGGCGCTCCGTCACGCGCTCCCAGGTCGGCAAGCGTCCGGCGCTCATCGATGACGAGCGCGCCGCGGAACTTGACTTCGTAGTCCTCGGCTCTGGAAGGGCGTCCCATCGCCTGGCGCAGGGCGGCCGCCTTCAGCTCGGCGACCGTAGTGGTCGGGGCGAGCGGCAGGTCCACGGCATCCCAAACATCGGGCACCCACACGCGCAGGCGGATGGGCCGCGTCGTCATGCCCCTGCATCCGGACTGGGCAGCGTCGAGAAGAACCGCCCGATCACCTGGTCGAAGAACAATGAGGAGGCGCGCACACGCGTACCGCGGTCCGCCGGGGCGACGGCCACGGCGATCTCTTCTCCCCCCTGCCCGCGAAACGTCGCGAAGGTGCGCCCTGCCTTTTCCAGATACGCAGCGTTATGAGGAACCCGCTCCGTGAAGAACGCCGTGGCCCGGTCGAGCACATCCTGGGGAGCGAGTGAGGTGACCGTCTCGTGAATCATGGGGAAAAGATACACGGCGGGGGTTGCGGCGGCATGAGCGGCCAGCGGCGGCGGCGGGGCGTGCGGGAGCCATCGGTCCCGAAACGCGCGGCCAGTACCAGCGGTCTCGGCGACGAGTTGTGCACGCGATTTCACCGACGCCCCAACGGGAGGCGTCGAGTCCGCCGAGTACGTCCGCGCGTGAGGGACCAACGGCTCCCGCACGCTCCCTTGCCACCGCAGCCTCTGCCGATCCTACCAGGCCACCTCAGCCAGCCACTTCCAGCCGCCGGCGCAGCGCCGCTTCTACCTGCGAGTTCGGCACGGCCTCGGCGCCCGCCTCTCGCGCGGCGCGCAACAGGTCGGCCTCCACATGCGGCCCGAACGCCAACACGGGGATGCCTCCCGCGACTAACGCCCGCACGCGTGCGATCGCCGCCGATCCGTTCAACTCCACGACCGCCAGCGTCGCCGGTGGAACGCGGCTCACCTGCCAGCGCGCCGCGTGTGCCACGCTTTCGAGCCGCGCGCGGAACACGAGGTCCCGCGTCTCCAGGAGTAGGACGGGATCAGCCGACGCGTCGGGCGACGACATGGTGGCTCGCGGGGGCGCGGGGCCTACGAAACAGATCGGCGAGCCCAGGCTTGCGGCGCACGACGACGATCACCTCACCGGCGGGCTCGGGCTCGAGGCCGCCGAGATCGAGAAACAGCGGCGGCTCCTCGGCCGGCACGGGGAGACGGTACCGCCGCCCGTGCCACGGAATCTCGAGCTCCGGAGGCGAACGTCGGGCCACAACGTCCCAGAAGATGTCGTCGTCGACGCGGTACACACCCTCGTCGACCCGTTCCCCGGAGAGATGAAACAGCGGGTCGAACGACTCGCCGTCCGCCCGCTGGAAGTTCTGCTCGGCCGCCCAATCGTACGCGTCGAGGTCCGCAGCGTGGGCCCGCCACTCCAGGTGATGGCGCAGCTCGTGCAGCAAGGTTTCCCAGGCTTCGTCGCGCCAATCGAGCCCGGGCCGCTCGCCCGCCAGCGCCTGAAACGACCCGTGATACAGCACCACGCGGGACGAGACGGTTTCTCCCCCCGTCTCCACCGGTATGCATTCGCCCAGCGTGTACACGCCCGCCCGGATCGGGTGCGGCACCGTCTTCGGGCTCACCTCGACGGCCACGACTCCCTCGAGGTAGGACGGCGGCACCTCTTTGGCAAGACGGTCCACCAGCGTCTGGAAATCCCGCAACTGCACGCCGCCCCTCACTCACGGAATGGCAGGCGGCGGAACCGGCAGCGCCTCGGCGGGGCGTGAGCGGGCCCGGGTCACGCGATCGCCCAGCCAGCGGTTTGCGGCGAGGAGTACGACGATCAGCACCCCCCACTGGAGCAGGATGGTTCCCACATTCTCCACGGCGAACGGGGCGAGCCATCCCGCGGGGTCCCAGCCGCGCGCCTGGTAGAACCACCAGCCCAACAACACGACGGCCTGGAGCGGCACCAGCACGCGAATCACCACGTCCCACCACGCCCCGATGCGGATGTCCGAATGCTCGTGATTGAGATGCGCTTCCCGGAACCGCCGCACGCCGTGGGCGGCCACCATGGTGGCAAAGAACAGGCCCGAGACCATCAGGCCCACACCCCACACCCAATCCTGATTGTGCAGCACGTCCAGCGACAACGCAGACGGCACGCCGAGCAAGAAACCCGCGACGCCGACACCGACGAGTGCACGCCCGCGCGCCATGCCAGCATCCACCAGGACGCGGGTGGCCAGCTCGATCATAGCAACCAGGCTCGTGAACGCGGCAAAAAACAGCGCCGCGAAGAAGAACACCATCAGCAGGCGGCCAAGCGGAACCCGTGCGAACAGCTGCGGCATCCAGATGAACGTGAGGCCTTCGTTCCCCGCCCCGAATATCGTGCGCTGAATCAGGCCCGCCGTAAGCGGCTCACCCGCACGGACGGCGTCGGCCAGCGCGGGGTAGGCGTTCAGCGCCTCCGGTTCGCTGGCAAGATTGTTCACCAGCTGCGGGATCACGGAGAACACGGTGCACATCACCATGATCCCCGCCGTCAGCGAGACCATGTTGTTGGCCGTCGGCACGATGAAGGCGTTCAGCGCGGTGTCCTCCTTATCGCGCAAATAGGCGGCGTAGCAGAGGATGAGCCCCCACCCCGCGCCCGTGTCCCACGCGTTCTGGGTCAATGCCTCGACCCACACGCGCGCGTTGCCCAGCGCGGACCAGTCCACGGAAAACAGGTACGCCAGCCCGTCACCAGCGCCCGGTAACGTCACGGCGCGGATCGCCAGCAGAAACACGAGGACGATCAACGTCGGCATCAGAATCTTCGCCACGCGCTCGATAGCGACCACCCCCCGGGCAATGACGAACATGCCCAGGGCCATGGACAGGCCGTGCGTCACGACCGGCCACCAGGACCCCGTGTACGAGCGCCAGAACGCCCCGGGTTCGGTCGCGGGAACTTCTCCAACCACGGAAGCCACGACGTAGCGGAGCGTCCAGCCCGTGACGACCGAATAGTAGAACATGATGGCCGTCGCGACGAAGGCGACGAACGCTCCCATCCACGCCCACTTCGGGCCGGCCAGGTCCATGAACGCGGCCACGGGACCCACGCGGGTAGCACGGCCCGCGCCGAACTCCACCAGGAACAGCGGAATGGACCAGAGGAACAGGAAACACACCCAGGCAACGAGGAACTCCCCGCCGCCGTTCTGCGCCGCGATCCGCGGAAACCGCCAGATGTTGCCCGTGCCGACCGCCATGCTCAGCATGGCGAGCAGCATCACCCATCGGGACGAAAACCGCTGCGTCACGGCGTCCTCCGTTGTGCGAGTGGGGTCATCAGCCGAGCAGCCGCTCCAGACGCGTCACCAACGGCGCGTACGACAGCGGCGCGCCAGTCGCCTCCTCCGCCAGCCGATCCGCGGCCGCCGCCTGCCCGCGACTCATCAATTCCAGCACGTACGCGCCCGTCCGCGGATTCCGATGCCAGTCGTCGTCGAACCGCTCCGTGAGCGCCGCTGCCAGTGCCGCCTCGAGCTGCCAGGCGCGCAGGTACCGCGCCGCGTAGAACCACGGATCCACGTCTGCCAAGTAGTCGTCGGGCGTGTAGCGGAACAGCGTCGCCCGCGTCAGTCGGTCCGCGTACTCGTCGGCGGCAGGCGCGGCATTCCCGTGCAGCAACAGCTCGTACGACAGCTTGGCGGCGTAGCGCCGCACTCCGTACAACTCGTGGGCGGCGAGCTCGAACACCAACCGCGCCGAATCGTCGCGACTGAGCTCCGGGTACCGGCGCAGCCAGCGCGCGTCGATCGTCATGTGCTCCCACAGCATGGCGAACCCCTCGGTCACCGAGTTGTCGCCCAGCCACCGGGCGGCGAACGGCTGCGTGGACTCGATGGACGCGAAGTGCAATGCGTGGCCCAACTCGTGCCAGAACGTGCGGTAATCGGCGTGCCCGCCGCGCGGCCGCAGCACCAGGTACACTTCGTCCGGCACACGGACCGGCACGCAGAACGCACGGGGTTGCTTGCCGGGCCGCTCCTCGGTGTCGAACGTGATGCGGGCCTGCTGGATTGCCGGGACGCCGAGCTCGGCCATCTGCCGGCCGGCGGTGCCCACCATCGCAGCGCCGGGGAACGCGCCGTCGAAATCCCGCGCGCGGAACGTCCACGACGCGTCCGACCGAACCAGCGCGGCGAGCGGGATGCTCCCCAGGCGCTGCCGAACGACCCGCCCGAGACTCTCGCGATACAGATCCGCCGTGGCATCGAGG
>JACQHC010000186.1 GCA_016199245.1 Gemmatimonadota bacterium
CCCGGAACCGTGACGAGCGCCTCATCTAACCCGGCGGTGGCGCGCCCGCGTGCGACCTCGTCTCTTCCCACGACCGCCACGGCGAGCGGGACGTGGGCGATGTCCGTGGGCGCGCGCGTGACCGATACCGTGACGGACTCCAGCGTGAAGCGGCGGAGTGAATCCGTACGGGCGGAGTCGCTCCGGGTCGGCTGTTGGGCGGCAGCGGCTCCGGTCCGCGCGCAGACTGCGCACACGGCCGGGAGCACCTTGAGGAACAGGTGGCGGAGGGGCATGGAGTTATGCTACGGAATGCCTGAAGGCTTGCAAGCCGTGTGATTGACCCATGTAATATATGGTGTGTAATATATATGTCATGAAGCGAACGACCGTGTTTATCGACGAGGCCTTGCTTCGCCGCGCTCGGGGCTATGCGCGGCGGCAGGGGAAGAGCTTCGCCCAGGCGGTGCGCGAGGCGTTGGCCGAGTACGTGGCAAGGCAGCAGGGCACGGCCGGCCGCCTGCCGAGCATCACGGGCGCATTCGCCAGCGGTCGATCGGATATCGCCGAGCGCCACGAAGAGCTCCTCTGGCGGAACCCTCACAGCTGATGGTGCTGGCAGACGCCGGGGCGTTGTACGCGCTCGTAGACCGAGACGACCCATGGCACGATCGCGTGCGAAGCTGGTGGGAGGCGGAGCGAGAACCGGTTCGGGTGCCGGTGACCGTCGTGCCCGAAGTCACCTACCTGCTCGGTGAGTGGATCGGTGCCCGAGCCGAACTGGACTTCGCACGAGAAATTGTCCGCGGGGAGTTCATGATCGAGGACCTGCGGGAAGCCGATGTGAGGCGAGCTGCGGACGTCATGGCCGTGTACCTCGACTCGCCCATCGGTTTCGTCGACGCCTCAATCGTAGCGATGGCGGAGCGGCTCGGCGTGACCCGGATCCTCACAACCGATCGGCGGCATTTCGGCCTGGTGCGGCCGAGTCATGTGCCGGCGTTCGAGCTGGTGCCGTAGCGAGTCAGATGTCCGATGTTAGATGTCCGATATCCGACACAAACCACTCGGACGCCGGACATCTGTCATCGGACATTCGAAACCTCAGATCCTCTTACCGCTTCCGCGCAGGGATCTCTTCCCGCGACGGCCCCGGCCCCACCGGAATCAACGGATCCACGGGGATTCCCGTTGACAGCTTCGCCCCGACGAACTTCCACAGCGGGCAGGTCGAGCTGTCGGTGAGGGGGCACGTGCCGTCGGCGCGGCGGCAGGAGTGGGTGCAGAACTGCTGGGCGACGCCGGCAAGCCGGGCCGTCGTGCGCGGGGCGAATGGCGCCAATCCTTCGGCGAAGATCGCCACGGACACCAGGGCTATGGCGAGTCCGAGAATGGCGAGCACGCTGAGCGGGGGCATAGCGTCCTCCTCGAGGGGTTCCTACGTGCTAGCTGCGCTTGTCGCCCTGAAAGCACCATGAGGAACGCGTGAAGACGCGGCGAGGAAAACCGTCAACCAGCGTTCACCGCGGGTTCATGGGGGAGAAGCCAAGGTACGGTTGAAACGGCAAGGAGGGCCTATGGCCGCCGATATCCGCTACGTGGAGAGGCGGGCCGCCTGGACGAAGAGCAGCGGGCCACCGACCGCCGTCGCCGAGCCGATGCCGGAAGTGCGGCGCACGGGTGAGGAGGAGTTGATCACGCTCCCGGTGCCCGAGCACCTGCACCGTCTCTGGCTGGCGTTGGGGCTGGACGACGAATAGAGCGATGCTCGATGTTCGATGCCCGATGTTCGTGGGTGCCGCAGCCGGATATCGGACATCGATTCTTCTTGTGCCATCTCCTGATCACCCCTTACCTTACGCCCCATTGGAGGGCTAGACCTAACTGGTAAGGCGGCGGTCTTGAAAACCGCTGGGCGCAAGCCCTTGGGGGTTCGAGTCCCTCGCCCTCCGTTTCCCCGCACCGATTCCAGCGTCTGCTTGCCCCACGACCCGATCCTGTCACGCAGGCTTGCCGGTTGGCGCCCAGTACGATATCATGATATCACTGAGGTGGATGATGGCTCAACTCGTGGTTCGTAACCTCGATCAGGACGTGAAGGCGAAGCTCCAACAACGCGCTCGGCGCCACGGCCGGAGTACTGAGGAAGAAGTGCGTGACATTCTGCGCAACGCCGTGCAAGCAGGGGGTGCTCCCCGACCGGCCCTCGGCACCCGCCTCAAGGCGCGCTTCGCGCGCGTGGGCCTCACCGTGGACATCCCGGAGCTTCGGGGCCACCCTGCCACGCCTGCGGGCTTCCGCTGGTGATCCTGCTCGACACCAACGTGCTTTCGGCGCTGATGCGCCGCGAGAGCGACCCCGCGGTCGTCTCCTGGCTCGACGATCAGCCTGCGGAGTCCATCTGGACGACCGCCATCACGGTCTTCGAGATTCGCTTCGGCCTCGAGATCCTCGCGCGCGGCCGCCGACGGCGCCTGCTGGAAGACGCTTTCGCCAAGGCACTGGAAGAAGACTTCGAAGGCCGCGTGCTTCCGTTTGACCAGATGTCCGCGAGCGCCGCAGCGGCCATTGCGGCCAAGCAACGCAGCGCGGGACGACCCGTCGAGATCCGCGACGTCCAGATTGCCGGGATCGCCTCGGCACGCAAGGCGGCGCTGGCCACCCGCAATACACGGCACTTCGTGGATTTTGGGATCCCGCTAGTGAATCCCTGGAGCATCTCACGCCGCTAGCCGCTCGATCCACTCGGAGCTCACGAACGATACGGCTTCATCGCCCTCCCGAAGGCGCCACGGCGTCTCTTCCTTCCGATGGCCACGATCGCGGAGCTGTTTCGCTGAAGCACGAGATTCCTGATGCCAACCACAGGCGCTCCACGTTCGGCACGGGGAGCACCGGAATCGCGTGTCGCGGTGTTCAGGGCGCCGGGTTCGTGCGCGTCGCGACGAATGTGCCGCGGATCAGCTCGCTCCCCGGTTTCGGCGCCATCTCGGCGTTGTGCCATTGCGCGACGGACATGTCGGGGACCACGCCGCCGCCCGCCGTCGGCAGCATGACGAACGTCCCCCACAGCGAGTCACCCGACACTCGACCATCGGACCGGGTGATCACCTCAGCCTTCGCCGTCGGGCTTTCATAGGGGCCCATCTCGAAGACGATGATCGAATCACTCAGCTCGATCGTCCGCATCTCGATCGGCGGCGTGGCGAGCCCGGTGAAGGCCAGCGTCCCCGTCACGGTCCCCGCCTCGGTGGCCGTCATCTGAATGGTCCAGGTGACCCCGCTGTCCGATCCGGCCGGGAGGGAACGGCCCTCCCACGTACCGGCGTATTGCTCGGCCGGGTTTACCGGAGCGCGCGGCGCTTCTCGGGCGCACCCCGCGACGATCAAGGCAAGGCAAAGCAGTGTTCTCATGTTCACCCACTTTAGCAAGAGTCGACGTTGCGCTTCACGACTCAATCTCGGTTGCGCGCTTCACGACCGTCAGCGCAATAGAGCCGTGGTGCTTGAGCGCTTCGGCAAGATACACGCTGGCCATCCGGCCGCACACCAGCTCGCCCTGGAGCGTGGACCGATCCTCGAGAGACTCCGCCGGGGGATCTTGCAGGTCGGTCACGGGACCCCATGGGGACACAGCACGACAGGATACAGGCGTGGGGGAACCGTGGCGTGACGGAACGCAGCGGGATAGCATTCAGCGCAATCCGATGCTCGATGTCCGATGCTCGATGTCCGACGCGGGGGAAAGCACGAGGAACAACGGACATCGGACATCGGATATCGAACATCGTTCAGGAGAGGTGGCCGAGTGGCTGAAGGCGGCGGTTTGCTAAACCGTTATAGGGGCTAAAACTCCTATCGGGGGTTCGAATCCCCCCCTCTCCGCTGGCGGTTCCCCCGCCCATCCCGGCATCCGCCTGGCGGATCGGCGGTTGGGCGGACGGTGAGCATTGGCACGCCTCGACCACCCCCACTCGCTCGACTGCTCACTCTGTACCGAGACGGCCTTTGCCACACCAAAGAGAGCACCCCTTACGCCTCACCCTCACGTCTTACCGTTCTTCCCGCCTGTAGATCGTCACCCACCGCGTCCGCAGCGCGCCGTCCGCAGCGCCCACCACGGCCCCGACGCCTATGCCGATGAGTGTCAGGCGGGCCACCGTGGACGCGTCGACGTCATCGTTGCTGTTCACCAGCCCGTTCAGCAGCGTGCTGGCGAGGACGCTCACGCCGAGGGAGAGGCCACCCCCGAGCATGGGCTGCCATACGTTCTTGCCGCGAACCTGAATGGACGATATCCGGGCGAGCGGCAGCGGATTGGTGAGCGTCGTGTCACGGTCATCGAGGCGGTCCGACCAGGCCCGGCGGTACGCGATCGCGGTATCGAGGAACACCGGTTGCGTGAGCTCGAAATAGTCCCGGTCGATGCGCACGCGCACGTCCCGCCGGTCCTCCAAGCGAGCGCGCAGCCGCGCGAGCTCCGTGGAATCCAGCCGCACGGGGGCTGGTGTCGAGGGCATCGCAGAGACGGCCTGCACGAGCAGGATCCCCGTGACAAAGGCGTTGAGCACGCCGGTATATACACCGCACGCGGACCGAAAGCGCCAGCGGTTGACCACCCTGTCGCGCTCTTCTATCCTCTGTCCGGGCCGGCGACCGCCCTGTCCGCCTTGACCGCCCTGACTGCTCTGACCGCCTGAACCCTGACACATCACGCGCCCCGTGACTTCACCCGTCCGTCTCCGCTTCGCCCCCTCACCGACCGGCTACCTGCACGTCGGCGGCGCGCGCACCGCACTGTTCAACTGGCTGTACGTCCGCAAGACGGGCGGACAGCTCCTGCTGCGGATCGAGGACACGGACAAGCAGCGGTCCACCGAGGAGCACACGCAGATCATTCTCGACGGGCTCACCTGGCTGGGGCTCGACTGGGACGCAGAGGTGGTGTTCCAGGGCGCGCGGGTGGAGCGGCATCGCGAGGTGGGAGAGCGGTTGCTGCGCGAGGGCGCGGCGTACGAGGAGGAGGGCGCCATCCGGTTCCGCATGCCACCGGGCGAGATCGCCTGGGACGACGC
>JACQHC010000188.1 GCA_016199245.1 Gemmatimonadota bacterium
GCGTGGGTCGTCGGGTCCAGCCGTCGGAGCCCGTTGTCGCGGGCACGATCATCCGCGTGGTCCTGTCGTCGCGAAAGAGCGGTTGATCGGTCATGATCCGGTCTGCCGCTTCTGCCGCTTCTGCCGCTTCTGCCGCCCCTACCGCCCTGCCGCTGCTGGGCGGTGCGGTGGAGAGGGGCTGCCACGGGAGGGGGGGTGGAACGGCGTGATCACCCGCGACCTCCTGCACCGCCTCCCCAAGGCCGAGCTCCACGTCCATCTCGACGGCTGCATCCGGCCCGCCACGATGATCGACCTGGCTCGCGCCCAGGGCGTCACGCTCCCGGCAGACGACCCAGCGGCACTGGCGCGCGCGATGTTCGTGCGCAACGCACAGAACCTCGAGGAATACCTGGAGAAGTACACGGTCACGCTCGCCGTCATGCAGACGCCCGGCGCGCTCGAACGCATCGCCTATGAATTCGTGGTGGACTCGGCGGCCGAAAACGTCCGCTACGTGGAAGTGCGGTATTGCCCGGCGCTGCACACGCCGGCGCTCACGTATGCGCAGGCGGTGGAAGCTCCGCTCGCCGGCCTGAAGCGGGCTGAAGCGGAAACGGGGACAATGGCGCGGTTGATCGTGTGCGGGCTGCGGACGCTGGAGCCGCGGGTGTCGCTCGACCTTGCCCGCCTCGCGGTGGACTACCGCCGCGCCGGCGTGGTGGCGTTCGATCTTGCCGGCTCGGAGCGTGGGCACCCCGCGCGCGACCATGCAAAGGCGTTTGAGCACGCGCGTGGCAACGGACTCGCGTGCACCTGCCACGCCGGAGAAGGCGACGGGCCGGAGTCGATTCGCCAGGCCCTGGAGATCTGCGGCGCCCAACGCATCGGGCACGGCACACGGCTGCACGAGGACCCGGACCTCGCGGCGTACGTGTGCGAGCACGGTGTTCCCCTGGAAATCTGCCTCACGTCGAATCTCCACACACACACGGTGACCGACCTTGCGCGGCACCCCGCGGCTGACTACCTGCGGCGCGGCTGTATGGTCACCTTGAACACGGACAGCCGCCTGATGGACGCGACCACGCTCACGGACGAATACTGGGTGGCGCACCGGACGCTCGGTCTCAGCCGGGCCGACCTGGAGCGCGTGGTGTTGAACACATTTCGCGCTGCCTTTCTGCCCGAAGAGGAAAAGACGGCGCTGCTGGCCCGCGTCACGAAAGAGCTCTCGGAGGCGGCATGACGGACGGGTTGTGGTTGGCGCAGGCCGCGGCGGACCGGCTTGCAGCGGCGCGGCAGGGCCTGGACGCGCCGCTGGCTACGCGTCTCATGGGCATCGTGGGCATCGTCACCATGCTCGGTGTGGCGTGGCTTCTCTCGGTGGATCGGCGACGCGTGAACTGGCGGCTCGTTGGAATGGGCGTCGTGCTTCAGGCCGTTGTCGGGCTCGTCGTGCTGAAAACGGGTGTGGGTCGTGCATTGTTCCAGGGAGCCAACACCGTGTTCACCGGGCTGCTCGGGTTCACGGAGCAGGGGGCTCGGTTCGTGTTCGGCAATCTGGTCAAGAACAACGTGCCTGCCGGTGTGCCCGCGGGGGCGCCGAGCAACATGGCCCCACTGGGCGACGTCCAGGTCTGGGCGGCGACCGGCGCCTATTTCGCGTTCAGCGTGCTGCCCACGATCATCTTCTTCTCGTCGCTCATGTCCGTGCTGTACTACTTGGGCGTGATGCAGTGGATCGTGCGGGGGCTCGCCTGGGGGATGCAGCGCACCATGCGCACGTCGGGAGCGGAGACGCTGTCGGCGGCGGGGAACATTTTCGTGGGGCAAACCGAGGCGCCGCTCCTCATCAAGCCGTTCGTTGGGCGGATGACATACTCCGAGCTCAATACCGTCATGGTGGGAGGATTCGCTACGATCGCCGGTGGGGTGATGGCGGCGTACGTCGGAATGCTGACCCCGTTTTTCCCGGATATCGCCGGCCACCTGCTCACGGCCAGCGTGATGAACGCGCCAGCCGCGCTCGTGATTTCGAAGATGCTGGTGCCCGAGACCGGTGATCCGGTGACCCGGGGAACGCTCAAGCTGGAGATCGAGCGCCGGGAGGCGAACGTCATCGACGCCGCCGCGTCAGGCGCCGGACAAGGGTTGCAGCTGGCGCTGAACGTGGGGGCGATGCTCATGGCGTTCATCGCGTTGATTGCGCTGATCAATGCCGGTGTGGGCGCGCTCGGGGACACGATCGGACGCCCGGACTTGTCGCTCCAGGTGGTGTTTGGCTGGTTGCTGGCTCCGCTCGCCTGGCTCATGGGCGTGCCGTGGGCCGACGCCGACACCGTCGGGTCGCTCATTGGTGTGAAGACGGTGGTGAACGAGTTCGTCGCCTATCTCCAGCTCGCGGATCTCCTTGGGTCAGGCGCGGAGCTGTCGCCGCGCGGTTCGATCATCGCCACCTATGCGTTGCTCGGGTTCGCGAATCTGTCGTCCATTGCGATCCAGATCGGCGGGATCGGAGGCCTGGCTCCTGACCGACGCAGCGACCTCTCGCGGCTGGGATTGCGCGCCATGATCGGCGGCAACCTCGCGGCCTTCATGAGCGCGAGCCTCGCCGGGATGTTGGTGTGAGGAAGAAGGGGGGCCCCACGTCTCCCCGCCGCCGCTCCGCCGGCGGACCGTCGAGTCGCCGGATCGGCGATCCAGAGGCCGAGCCGCACTCCAACGCCGCCGGACAGCGAACCGCCGATCCGTCGATCCGCCGATCCGTCGATCCGCCCATCCGCCCCACCGTCGACTTCCTGCGGCAGCGACTGGCCACCCTGGAGCCACGCGTGGCGATCGTGCTCGGTTCCGGGCTGGGCGGGCTCGCCGACAGTGTGACGGACGCCCAACGGATTCCCTATCGGGACATTCCCGGATTCCCGGAGGCAACCGTCGCCGGCCATGCCGGTCTGCTCGTAGCCGGAGGCATCGAGGGCATGCCCGTCCTCTTACAGAGCGGCCGCTTCCATCTGTACGAAGGGCACGAGCCGGCGACCGTTGCCCTCCCGGTGCGCGTCTTCGCGGAGCTGGGCATTCGCACCTTGATTGTGACCAACGCCGCGGGCGGGCTCCGGCCGACGTTCCGCGTGCCGACGCTGATGCTCATCGCCGACCACATCAACCTCCTGTGGCGCAACCCCCTGCTGGGAACCGTGGTTGCGGGCGAGCAAAGATTCCCGGACATGTCGGAGCCGTATGACCGGGAGCTCCGCGCCATCGCGCGGCGCGTGGCGCTGAGTGACGGAATCGTGCTCGAAGAAGGTGTCTATGCCGGGTTGCTGGGCCCGAGCTACGAGACGCCCGCCGAGATCCGCATGCTGATGCGCCTCGGCGCGGACTCGGTGGGGATGTCCACGGTCCCTGAGACAATCACCGCAAGAGCCCGCGGCATGCGGGTGCTCGGCATCTCGAGCATCACCAACCTCGCGGCCGGCCTGTCGGCACGGGCATTGAGTCACGCGGAGGTGATGCAGGCGAGCGAGCTGCTGGCCGGGCAGTTACAGCGGTTGGTTCGAGGAGTGGTGCGCCAATTGGGCTAGCAGGCCTCTTATGCACGGCGCTTCACTCTCTATTGGCGAGACAGCACCAGCCGCTTACGGCACCGCTGGCGGTCCCAGGCTCCTCACGTATCGTGCGATCGCGAGCATCTGCTCCCGCGTGAGCGTGTCTTTGCGGGCCGGCATGTCCTTGCCCACACCGCTGTGGGTGACCGCTGCGATCGAGTCGTCGGAGCGCGCTTGCACGAATCCGGGCTCGGAGAACGGCCGCAGCTGCGGCCATTGCGCCAGCGCCGACCGCGTGGGCGTGCCTTTCTGACCGTGACACGCCGCGCAGTATTTCACGTAGAGCACCTGGCCCTCTGACGCCTGCTGAGCCGGCGTCAGGGCTGCCAGGAACGGCATGCCCGCCGCGGCGAGCCCCACGAACCAGCGTTTCAACGTTGCCTCCGCCACCGCAACTACTTGCATCATGCTCCCCCCAACGTTAAAGGGCTGTGAAGGCACTGTGGCGTCGGCGTGCAACTGTTCCCGGCCAGGTCGTGTCTCACGTACGGCAAGCAACGACACCCGTTTGGACATCGGAGCCCGGTGAACGAGCATCTGTTGATTGAGCGGGTGCGTGCTGGGGACGACGCGGCGGAGCGTACGCTGTACGACACGCACGTGGATCGCATCTATCGGCTGGCCTACCGGATGGCCGGAGACGACGACATGGCGCGGGACTTCACGCAGGAGACGTTCATCCGAGCCTTCCGGCGGATCCATGATTTCCGTGGTGAGTCCGCGTTCGGTACATGGCTGCACGCCATTGCTACGTCGGTGATTCTCAACGGGTTACGAAAGGTGAAGCGATTTCGACAACGGGAGGCCGATCTGGAGGTCGCCGAAGGGGTCCCCAGCGAGCGGACGAATCTGGACCCGGACCTCCGGCGGAAGTTGCACCAGGCCATTGACGACCTGCCGGCCAAGTACAGGATGGTGGTGGTGATGCACGATATCGAAGGCTACACCCACGAAGAGATCGCTCATGCGCTCGGGATGCCGCCCGGCACGTCCAAGGCCCAGTTGTCCCGGGCTCGAGCGAGGCTGCGCGAGGCGTTGAGCGAGTTCGCCGGGGAGTGGGCGTCGTGAGCGACGATCGGTTCGAGGATTTCCTGCGCGAGGCGGGGCGTGGTTACCACGCGCCGTCCGAAACGCCCCGGGACGAGATGTGGACGCGTATCGCGGCGGCCCGCTCCCGGCGACAGCGGCCCATCGGGTTGGTTCGCTGGGTACTCGCGGCCGCCGCGGTCCTGCTGCTCGGTATCGCGATCGGGCGATACACAGTGACGGGCCGCGCGCCGGCGTCTCTGGCCTCGGAGTCGACCGAGGAATCCGGCGGGGCGTATCGCGTCGCCGCGCTCGATCACATGCGACGGGTGGAGACGTTTCTCGCCGTGTTCCAGGCCGAGGCGGGCGCGCGACCGATGGAATCTGCCTCCGGCACGGCGCGGGGATTGCTGGTGGGAACGCGTCTCTTGATGAGCTCCCCCGCGGCGCAGGATGCGCAGATGGCCTCACTGCTCGAGGACATCGAGTTGGTCTTGGCGCAGATCGCGTTGTACTCCGGCTCGAATGGACGTGAGGAGCTGGATCTCATTGATCAAGGCATTGAACGGCGCGGCGTGCTGCTGCGGCTGCGGGCGATCGCCCCGGCTGGCGTCAGCGTCACGGCCGCGCGAGGAGAATTGTGATGTTGCGCATCGGATTGATCGGCGTCACGGCGCTGAGCGTGGTTGCCGGACGGCTCGATGGTCAGGCGACCGCGGGGCAGCAGTGGCTGGGCCCGCAAGCGAGAGACGCGCTCGGGTCGCTCGCCGGACTGGAGGGGCTCAGCGGATTGGAAGTCCTGTCGGGGCTTGACGCCCTCGCGGGGCTGGAGGCTCTCCGGGCGTTGGAGACCTGGAATCCCTTCGAGGACGGTGTCCGCGATCCGACAGAGCTAGCCGCGCAGCAGCGAGACCCGGCCGATTCCATCTATCGCGTCGCGCGCCAGGCGCTGAGCAATGGCGACTACCAGAGCGCGGCCGCGCAGTTCGAGCAGGTGTGGAGCCGGTACCCGCGCTCGGACTACGCGGGCGACGCGATGTACTGGGCCGCGTTCGCGCTGCACCGGATCGGCGGGACGCGGAACCTCGCGGTTGGCCTCCAGCTGCTGGTGCGCCAGGGTGAGCTCTACCCTGACGCCAGAACGCGGCGGGACGCGCGCGGACTCGCCACACGGATTCAGGGGGACCTCGCCCGACTGGGAGACCCAACAGCGGCCGAAAGCATTGCTGTCCTCGCAGCGCCGCCGGCCCGTCCGGCCGCGGTGACGCCGCCGCCGGGCGCCGCGCCCGCCCGTGCCCCCACGCCACCAGCCCCCGCGAGGCCTCCGCGGTCCCCCCAGCCCGCTCAGCCTGCACAGGCCCCGCAGGCCTGCGAACCGGACGAAGACGCGGAGCTGCGACTCGAGGCGCTGAGCGCGCTACTCCAGATGGATGCGGAGCGGGCGGTCCCGATTCTCCGTGAGGTGCTGCGGCGCCGGGATCCGTGCTCGGTCGAGCTGCGACGCAGAGCGGTGTTTCTCGTGTCGCAGAAGCGGGATGAGCTGACCGAGGAGACGTTGCTCACAGCCGCCCGCCAGGATCCGGATCGGGAAGTTCGTGCACAGGCGGTGTTCTGGCTGTCGCAGGTGAACACCGAGCGCGCCGTCGCCGCGCTCGATTCCATCCTGATGGGGTCCGACGACCGGGACGTGCAGGAGAAGGCGATCTTCGCGTTGTCGCAACACAAGAGTGAGCGTGCGGGTGAGATCCTGCGCCGCTATGTGGAGCGAGCGGACCGACCCGACGAGCTCAAGGAGAAGGCCATCTTCTGGTTGGGACAGCACCGGTCACCGCAGAACCAGGCCTTCCTCCGCGACCTCTATCCTCAGCTCACGAGCGAGCAGCTGAAAGAGCAGGTGATTCAGGCCGTTTCGCAGGTACGCGGGCCGGAGGCCGCTCGCTGGCTGCTGGACCTGGCGCGCAATGCCAACGAGCCCGTGGAGATGCGGAAGAAAGCGTTGTTCTGGGCGGGCCAGAAGCGCGAGGTATCCATGCAGGACCTCGCCGGCCTGTACGAGGCGATGCCCGATCGCGAGCTGAAGGAGCAGCTCATCTTCGCGTACTCGCAACGGCGGGAGCCGGAAGCTGTGGACAAGCTCATGTCCATCGCGGAGACCGAGCCGGACCGCGAGCTGCGAAAGAAAGCGGTGTTCTGGCTGGGGCAGTCCAAAGATCCGAGGGCGGCGGAGTTCCTGCTGCGGTTGATCAACCGGTGAACACCAGCGGACGACCGGGGACGACGAGGGGCGACGAGGGACGACAGGTGCGCGGCGGGCGGCAGCTGCGAGCCAGCCGATCGGTTCCCGTCATCGCCTTTGTCGTCCTTTGTCGCCCGTTGTCGCCTCTCGTCGCCCAAGCGGTTGCAGATCGCGTCTCCGCCGTATCAGACGGCCGCGTGCGAATGAGCTTCACCGCCAAACCTGGCGTGTGCGGCAACGGCCGCAACATCAACACGTCGTGGAGCTCGGACGACTGGGAGAGCTGGTGCGAGGCCGGTCCCGTGCGCGTGGTGCTCACCGTCCGCGAGCGGCGCGTGATGGAGGTCGACACTTATGTCGGCGGTCGCTGGCGCGCCGCGGCCGCGTCCGCCACGGACCTCGGCACGGTGCCCGCGGCCGAGGCTGCCGAGTACTTCCTTTCCCTCGCGGCCAACGCGCCCGGCAGCGTGGGGAAGGCCGCGATCCTGCCGGCCGTGCTCGCGGACAGCGCGGTCATTTGGCCGCGGTTACTCGCGATCGCGCGCGATCGCAGCCGACCACGCGAGACGCGGAAGAGCGCCGTCTTCTGGGTGGGCCAGGCGGCGGGAGAAGCGGCGGTCGCCGGTCTCACGGAGATCGTCTCGGACACGAACGATCTCGAGGTGCGGGAGTCAGCAGTGTTCGCGTTGTCGCAGCTGCGTGACGACCTTGGCGTGCCGGCCCTCTTGCAGATCGCCCGCAACCACCGCGACCCACGAATCCGCAAGAAGGCCATCTTCTGGCTGGGCCAGAGCGAGGATCCACGGGCCCTGGCGTTGTTCGAGGAGTTACTGACAGGGGGGCCCAGGCGGCATTAAGCCCGGATTGCACAAGTCGAAGCGGTGCATCCGTCGGGCCGCTGCAGTTCGCGAGTAGTGGAACTTGGCGGGCCGGGCAGCGCCTCACTGACGCGGCCCTCTGGACGCACCGCTTCGACTTGTGTCGTTGACTGTCATAGCATGCCGCCCATGCCGCCTCTGCCGCTCTTCTGCCATTTCTGCCCTTTCTGCCCTTGCCCGCATACAATTCCCCCATGCGCCACCATCTCGGAGCGATCGCGCTTCTCGCCACGCTCCCCGCCTGCGCCGTCAACCCCGCCACCGGCGAGCGACAGCTGATGCTCGTGAGCGAGGGCCAGGAAGTCGCCATGGGTCGGGAGGCCGACCCGCAGGTCTCCGCCCAATACGGGCTCGACCCCGACTCGGCGCTCCAGGCCTACGTGCGCGGACTGGGCCAACGGCTGGCGGCGGCTTCGGAGCGACCAAACCTGCCCTGGTCCTTCCGCGTGGTGGACGATCCTGTCGTCAACGCGTTCGCGCTGCCCGGCGGGTTCATCTACGTGACCCGCGGCATCCTCGCCCACTTCAACTCGGAGGCGGAGCTGGTGTCCGTGCTGGGCCACGAGATCGGGCACGTGACCGCGCGCCATTCGGCATCGCAGATGTCACAGCAGCAACTCGCCCAGGTAGGGCTCGTGGCCGGGATGGTGCTCGCCCCCCGCCTGCAGAACTTCGCCGGTCTGGCCCAGGCGGGTCTGGGCCTCATGTTCCTCAAGTTCAGCCGGGACGACGAACGCCAGGCGGACGAGCTCGGACTGCGCTATCTCACGCGCGCCCGCTACGAGCCGCGCGAGATGCCCAAGGTGTTCGCCATGCTGGCCAACGTCAGCCAGGGCGAAAGCGCGGGCCGGCTGCCCGGCTGGCTCTCGACCCATCCGGATCCCGTGGACCGCCAGCAGCGCATCACGCAGATGATTGCTGCCATGCCGGACTCAGGCCCGCGCGCCGTGAACCGGAACGAGTACCTCCGCCGGCTGGGCGGACTGATGTTCGACCACAATCCGCGCGAGGGCTTTTTCCGGGGCCAGACCTTCTACCACCCTGACCTGCGGTTCCAGTTCACGTTCCCCGAGGGATGGCGCACGGCGAACCAGCGTCAGGCGGTCTTGGCGCAGCCGTCCGGCCAGGATGCGCTGCTGCAGGTCACGCTTGATGAGGAGGTGTCGCCGGACGCCGCGGTGCGCGCCTTCGTGGGACAGCAGGGGATTACGCCGGGGCCGGTCCGGGCGACGAGCGCCGGCGGGCTTCCCGCGGCCACCGCGCGGTTCGTGGCGAACACCGCGGATGGAGTGCTCGCGGGACTGGTCGGCGCGGTCGCGCTCGACGGTCGGGTATACCGGCTGCTTGGTGTGACGGTGGAGGCCAGGTGGCCCACGTACGAGGCCGTCGTAACGGCCACATTCGGGTCCTTCGGCCGGCTGACCGATCGCGCGGCTCTTGCGGTGCAGCCGCTCCGGCTCGAGATCGTGACGCTCGATCGCGCCATGACACTCGAGGAATTCCACCGGCGCTACCCCTCGCAGGTGGCGCTCGATGTCGTGGCGCGGATCAACCAGGTGCGGCCGCCGGATCGCCTCGCAGCGGGTCAGCTCGTCAAGCGGGTGGTGGGGGGACCGGTACCGTGAATGGCGCCGACGCACCTCGGCGGTCGGTCATGCCGTTCAGGGGCCGGCGGCTGTGGACGGCTTGTTTCTACGCTTCAACCACCGGGCGTCACGGCCGGAGCCACGATACGCTGCGATGGCGGAGCAACGGGCGCTAATCCTGCTAGGGCAGGGCCTCGATCGTGCCGGGGGGCTGAAGCATCTCGGCCCGCTGCCACGCCAGGGCAAGGTCCGCTTGATGCGAGGACGCCCACTCACTGACAAGTCCCATTGCCCGGGGCGGGAGTCTGCCTGCAATGACCGCCAGCGTTTCGATGCCTACCACCACCTCGAACTCGCCATACTCAGCGTGGAAATGCGCCGGGCGATGATCGCCGAAGTACATCTTGATGACGATGCCGTAGAATCGGCTGATCTCAGGCATCTACCGCGGCTGCTCGGAGGGTCGGGAACACCTCCTCCGGCGCCTTACCGGTTAGCCGCATGTACAGCGCGTCGGCGCATAGATCGAGCCCCCCGGGCCACTCCGGCGCTCCGTGTTCAGTGATCCGGACGGCTTCGAACACCGCGCGGTCCTTCCAGGCTTCGAAAACCCCCCGCCCGGCGAGGCCCGACAGCTCCACGGTTCCCTTTGTCCCATCCTCGTATCGGAGCCAAATGCGATACCCGGACCCCGGCTTCACCTCGACAAGCCGTATCACCGTGCTCTCCCTTCCCGGTCGGACGAAACCTACGCTCGGCGAGTGCTCCCCGTCGAGGGCTTTCGCGGGCTTTCCTGACGCCTCAGCCGACCCTCCGGCCTACCGCTCCACAATTTCCGAACCGGTAAGCCGGCGCGCGGGATCCGCGGTGCCGTCGCGGTCAATGACATCAGCGGTGCCGGCGATCAGTGGCCGGCCGCCGTCGGTCTTATCCCGGAGCCACCACAGGACGGTGGAGCGCGCGCGGCCGCCAACGGTGTGGTGGATGGCGATGCCGGATTGGCCACTGGTGGGGGAGTTTGGGTGGCCTGTACCGCATCATGGCCGTGTCGACCGAGGCGCACTGGACGGAGTATCAGCCGCTCGCCACTTCAACATTCGATTCGTTCAGCCCGCTCACGGACGCCGCGGCCCTGGCTGTTGAGCGGTTCCGTTTGGAGCTCGTGACGCCGGACCGCGCCATGACTTTCGGGGAGTTCAATCAGAGATATCCCTCGCGGGTGGTGCTCGATGTCGTGGCCCGGATCAACCAGGTGCGGCCGCCGGATCGCCTCGCAGCGGGTCAGCTCGTCAAGCGGGTGGTGGGGGGACCAGTACCGTGAATGGCGCCGACGCACCTCGGCCGTCGGTCATGCCGTTCAGTTGCCGGCGGTTGTGGACGGCTCGATGGCGGCGATGGTGGGAAATGCGGAGGGCGATGATCGCCGGGGCGCCCCTGGGCTGCGAGAAGCTGGACGCTCGCCGAGGTGCGGCCGGAGAGTGAGAGCGGTGAAGGAACGGCACCCGGGCCGCACGCCTCTCGGCGCACGGAGCGGGGGGATGAGGGTGAACGGTTGATCGCTACGATGAGGCCGCCCGCGCGTTCGCGGCCTCGATCATCACGATAGGTCACAGCATCGCGCGAACGATGTGTCGAGAAACACCCAGTTCTTGCCCTCGCGGATCAGCTCGAGCCGCGCGGCCGCCCAGGACGCGCGGATTGACCAGCGCTTCGCCGTCATGGAAAGGCGCCTCGTAGGGTTCGAAGCGCGAATGGAGTCGCAGCTGGAGCGGCCGGAGTCCCGCCTCCTGGGCCGGATAGAAGAAATGGTCGGGTCCGTCCAGAGCAAGCAGCAGAAGTGGACGATCGGACTCTGGACTACCACCGTCCTCGCGGTGGTCGCCACCCGGCTGTTTCTAGCCCAGGGCCTTGATCTGTCGCGTCCTAACCCGACGGCGGAGTTTCCACCGCCGTTCGCGTGACTCGGGCGTGCCGCTCACCGGTGCCGAGCAGATCGAGGGCCGCAGCCACGGCCTGCGCACTCCCGGCCACCGCCAGTATGTCCCGCTCGCGTAGGACTTCCGATCCGCTGGGCGCGATCACGGCACCTTCGTCACGCCCGACGGCGAGGATCGTTGCGCCCGTCAGCGCGCGCAGGTTGAGGGCGGCAAGTGACTTCCCGACCGCAGGACTGGCCGGCCCGATCCTGATGGGGGTCGGCTCGCCAAGCCCGGGCACCGCGACGCTCACCCGGTTGAGCCCCTGTGACAGCGAGGCCGTCTCCTCCGGCGCTAGGTGCGCCGACAGAGTGGAAGCGATCAGCTCGGCCCCGGCGCGGGCATGCCCGTGCAGGTTCCTGGTGCTGCGCCAGAAGGCGATCCCCAGCGCACCGGCAACCGGCAGCACCAGCAGCGCAACGCGAGAGTCAACGAACGGCTGCGTGGTGGCGAGAAGGATCACCACCACCACCGCGACCAGGCCGGCCTGGATGGCGACGATCAGCGCGCTGCGGGGAGCGGCGGCGGGATCAACGGCGCCCGCCGGTACGACCGGCAGCGCCCGCCTGCCCAGCGACACCGCCAGGTGGTGCGAGACGGCGAGGATCCCGGCCAGCAGAGGGATCGCAACCGCCACCATCGCACCGATCACCACCCAGCGCCCCGTGCTCTCCGGCATGCCGGACCACTCACGGAAGAGGCGGGTGAAGCGGCCCATCTCCAAGGCGCCGCCTATCATCACGGCCGCGAGGAGAACCGTGTCGAGAGCCAGGAGCCGGATCAGCCTGCCCTCGACCGCCGGCGCCTCGCTCGTCCGAGGCGCGCTCCGGATCCGCTCCACCCACGATCCGTACAGTGCGAGGAACGTCTGCACCGGACGGGGCAGATTGCTGTCCACGAGAGCGGCGGCGGGCCCGGCGGCACGAATGAGCCACGGCGTGGTCAGCGTCGTCAGCGCCGAGACCGCAACCGCGACAGGGTAGAGGAACTCCCCGACCGTTCCGGCCGACAGGCCCACCGCCGCGATGATGAACGAGAACTCGCCGATCTGGGTCAGGCTCATACCTGAGCGTACCGCGGTCGGGAGCGGGGAGCCCGACAGGAACGATGAGGTGGAGACGGCGAGGAATTTCCCGACGATCACCGCCCCGGTGAACGCCAGCACCGGGAGCTTGTACTGCCAGATGAGCCCGGGATCAATCAGCATCCCGACGGCGACGAAGAAGATGGCCACGAACACGTCGCGGACCGGGTGCACGAGTCGCTCGATCACCTCTTCCTCGCCCGACTCCGAGACGAGCGAGCCGGCGATGAACGCGCCGAGCGCCACCGAGTAGCCGAAGGCATACGCGAGCAGCGCGGCGGCGAAACAGATCCCGATGCTCGCGATCAGCGTCGTCTCGGGGCGGTTGATGTGCACGATCCACCGGACCGCGCGTGGCACCAGCAGCAGTCCCACGGCGACCAGCACCGCCAGGAACGTCCCGAGCCTCACCGCCGTCGTGGTGAGCGCCCCCAGGGTGAGGCTGCTGCCCGTGGCGATGGTGGTGAGAATGGCGAGGAGCAGGATCGCGAACAGGTCCTCGAATATCAGGATGCCGAGCACCAGTTCCGTGAACCTTCCGCTGAGCCCCTGCTCGTCGAAGGTCTTCACGATGATCGTGGTGCTGGAGATCGCGATGATCGCCCCGGCGAAGACCGCCTCGATCGTGGTCCAGCCGAACAGCCTCCCGAGCAGGAAGCCGAGCCACATCATGAAGCTGGTCTCCGCCAGGGCGATCAGCCCGGCGGTCGCCCCGACCCGCAGCAGCTTGCGCAGGTTGAACTCCAGCCCGAGGGCGAACATCAGCAGGATTACGCCGAGCTCCGACAGCGTCCGGACGATCGCCTCGTCCGCGAACAGCGGGATGGGGAGGTGCGGCCCGACGATCATGCCGGCCAGCAGGTAGCCGAACACCACCGGCTGGCGGAGGCGCTGGCAGACCACCGTGGTGACGCCGGCCACGCACAGGACCAGCGCGACGTTTTCCAGGAAGGCGTGAGCGTCCTGCATGCGCGATCGGTCCCGGCCGGACCGCTATCGGTGAGCCGTGGTAGGGTTCAGCTTCGGGCCGCGCTGTCCGGCTCCTCGCCCCGTAACCGGAGAATGCGGTGGGCCTCGAGGTCGCGCTCCTGGTCAGCGAGAAGCCGCTCCAGGAGCGACGCCATCCCGGCGGCCTCGAGGGCGGACCGCTGGGCGGCCTGGCGGCGGTTGCGCAGCGTGCCCGTGACCCAGGCGACGACGGCGGCGACGCCGCCGAGGATGGCGAGTCCTATCGCGTCGGCGGCGATGACTATGCGGAGCGTTCTGGGGGGCTCGAGGAACAAGAAGTCCACCAGCAGCACCGAGGTGAGCGTGGCGCAAAGCCCCGGCCCGATTCCGCCGAGGGCGGCCGCGCCCGCAACCGCGGCGATGAACAGCAGCACGCTCCACGTATCGAGCGAGGGGTGGAGGGGTAGGGCCAATAGCGCGGCGACAATCGACAGCAGCACCGCACCGCCGTAGCGGGCGGCGGTCCGATACGTTCCGCCGTCGGCCCACACCACCGAAGATGTCGTCATTCGGCTCCAGTGTATCCCGCTACCCTCTGACTTCGCAATACGCGCGCGTCAGTCACCCCTCGCGTCAGGTGGTGCAACGCGGCGTCAGGGCGCAGATTGCACGGCGTGAAACCTCCTGCTGCTTCAGGTAAATCCGAAAGCGAGGCCAGCCGACCTGCCAGCCGAGCCGCCGGACTCCGTGGTCGACATTGCGACAGTCCACGAATGCGTAGTTGTTGGGCTGGCCAACGCACCCGCCCCGCACGTCTTGCGACGTACGGAGCGAGTGGTCAGGCGTGAAA
>JACQHC010000013.1 GCA_016199245.1 Gemmatimonadota bacterium
AGGTGAAGCAGCGGATGGCGAGACTGGTGGGGGAGAGATGAACGGTCAGGCGGCAATCTCTCGGCGGGCGGACGACGAAAGGCGACTGAGGACGACGAGGGAGTGGAGCTGCCGCCGTCCCTTCGTCGCCCCCCGTCGCCCCTTGTCGTCCGGGGTGGTGGGGTGCCGGGATGACCTCAGATCTCCAGTCCCGTCTGCAAGGAGCGGTCGGCGGCACCTACCGTGTCGAGCGGGAGTTGGGCGGCGGGGGGATGTCCCGCGTCTTCCTCGCCGAGGAGACCGAGCTGGGCCGCAAGGTCGTCATCAAGGTCCTTCCTCCCGAGATGGCCGCGGGCGTGAACGTGGACCGGTTCCGGCGCGAGATCCAGCTCGCCGCCAGGCTCCAGCACCCGCACGTCGTGCAGCTGCTCACCGCCGGGGCGTCCGGCGATCTGCTGTACTACATCATGCCGTTCATTCAGGGCGAATCGCTTCGCGCCAAACTCGCGCGCGAGGGCGAGCTGCCGATCCCCGAGGCCGCGCGGATTCTGCGTGAAGTCGTGGACGCCTTGGCTTATGCGCACCGCCACGGCGTGGTGCACCGCGACATCAAGCCCGACAACGTGTTGCTCTCCGAAGGCCACGCGGTCGTGACGGACTTCGGCGTGGCCAAGGCGGTGAGCGAGGCCACCGGCAGCGGCATGTCGCTCACGTCACTCGGCGTGGCCCTGGGAACGCCGGCGTACATGGCGCCAGAGCAGGCGGTGGCCGATCCCCACGTGGACCACCGGGCGGACATCTACGCGGTGGGCATTCTGGCGTATGAGATGGTATGCGGGCGGCTGCCGTTCAGCGCCGGCACGCCACAGGCCCTGCTCGCCGCGCACGTCACCGAAGCGCCTGAGCCCGCCACGCGCCATCGGACCACCGTGCCCGAGGCGCTGAACGCCCTGATCATGCGCTGCCTGGAAAAGAAAGCCGCCGACCGCTGGCAGCGGGCCGAAGAGCTGCTACCACATCTCGACGCGGTGCTGACGCCCACTGGTGGAATTACGCCGACCGGCACGCAACCACACCCGGCCGTGACCGTGTCCGATGCCGCTCGGGCGTACGCCCAGGCCCACCCCGCGCGCGTCGCAGCGTTGTTTGCCGTGTCGTCCGCTGTCGTCTTGTTTGTCGTCTACGCCGTTGTCCAGCTCGCCGGTCTGCCCGACTGGGTGTTTTACGGCGCGATTGCGCTGCTGGCCGTGGGGCTCCCCATCATGTTGCTCACCGGGCGGCATGAGCGGCAGCGCGCCGTGGCCACCATGGCCGGTACGCCCATGGCGACACCAACCGGAGTCCAGCGGCATTTTACCTGGCGCAAGGCGCTGATCGGCGGCGGGCTTGCCTTCGCTGGCCTGACTGTGGTGGCAGGCGGGTACATGGCCATGCGCCTGTTCGGCATCGGCCCGGTGGGATCGCTGGTCGCGTCCGGCGTGCTCGCAGATCGTGAGCGCATTGTACTGGCCGAGTTCGAGAACTTGACGCAGGACTCGACGCTGGGCCAGACGGTCACCGAGTTGTTCCGGATCGACCTCACCCAGTCGCCCACCGTGACCGTGCTGGAAGATGCGCAGGTGAGGAACGTGCTGCGGCGCATGCAGCAGCCGGCGGACGCGCGGGTTACCCATGAGGTGGCCGCCGACATTGCCGCCCGCGAGGGCCTCAAGGCGATCCTTTCGGGCGAGCTACGCGCGCTGGGAAGCGGCTTCGTGCTTTCCGCCCAGCTGGTCGCGGCGGGGACGGGGGAGGTGCTGTGGGCGGGCCGCGAGAACGCGGTGGGCGCGGACCAACTGTCGGTGGCCATCGATAAGCTCTCGGCCAGCGTGCGAGAGCGCATCGGGGAGTCGCTCCGGACTATCCGCGCGGACGCGCCACTCGATCAGGTCACCACCAGCTCGCTCGAGGCGCTCCAGCTCTATGCCCAGGCCGATCGCGCCAACAACAACGGGGACATCCCCGGGGCCATGGCGCTGCTCGACCGCGCCATCGCCCTCGACTCCAATTTCGCGATGGCCTACCGGAAACTGGGAGTCCATCTGAGCAACACGGGATTGGACCCCGAGCGGATGAAGCGCGCCCTCACGAAAGGCTACGAGCTGCGCAGCAAGCTCACCGATCGGGAGCGGTACCTGGCGGAGGCGATGTACTCATCCAACGTGGCGGAGGATCCAGACGCCACGATCGTCGCGTACCAGGCCCTGTTGGAGAAGTACCCCAGTGATCGGACAGCGCTCAACAACCTCGCTAACGAGTACGCCGGGAAGAACCGGCTCGCGGAAGCGGTGGAGCTGCACCAACGCGCCATCGCCTCCGGTGGTGCCCCCGCGGTCACCTATCAGAACGCGGTGGCGCGGTCGTACAGTCTTGGCCAGGTCGATACCGCGCGGCAGCTGCTCGCGAAGTTCGCCGCGGACTACCCAGCCAACCCCAATGTCCGGACGTTCGCCGCCACCATTGTCGCCGCGGAGCGGGACTGGGACTCGGCTCAGGTTCTGTATCAGGCCGCTCGGGCCGAGCGGCGCGGAAACGCGCTGCAGGAAATCGGCCCAGTCTTCTCGCTTGCCAATCTCGCGGCCGTCCGCGGTAAGGTGACGGAATCCCGCGCGCTGGTTCGGGAGGGGCAGCGGCTCGCCGCTCAGGCGGGCCTCCCGTTCGCCCGCCTCCTTCCGTCCGAGGAGATTCGCGACCTCAACGACGATGCCGTCAAAGCGCTGCTCATTCACGGGGATCCGGGGCGCGCCGTGCGCCTGCTTCAGGAGTTGCTGCGCCGCGACCCGCCCACACGCTACCCCGCTGACCAACGGCCCTACCTGGGCTACGCGGACGCCTTTGCTCGGGCCGGACGGGTCGACCTGGCGAACGACATGGTGCGGCGCTGGGAGGCCGAGGTGGCGGATTCGGCGACGCGTCAGGATCCCGGCGCCCAATGGCACAACGTCAGGGGAATGATTGCCTTGACCGAAGGCCGCTTGGAAGACGCGCTCGCGGCCCGCCGGCGAGCGAAGGAGAAATCGCCAGGTTGCGGCCCGTGCAATCTCTTTGATTTCGCCGAGATCCACGATCGGGCCGGCCGTCCTGATTCCGCGATCGCCTACTACGAACAGTGGGTCAATGCGAAGGACTTTGGCCGGCTGGGCTGGGATTCCGGCTTGCTTTGGCGAGCCCGCCGGCGCGTGGGCGAGCTCTACGAGGCGCGCGGGGACCGGGAGCGGGCACTGGCATACTACAGCGATCTGCTGGAGCAGTGGAAGAACGCGGACGCCGAGCTCCAGCCGATCCTGGCGGAAGTCAAGGCGCGGATGGGGAGGTTGGCAGGGGAGGGGAGGCAGTAGGGCGTTGCTTTGCGGTCCCGCCCCGAAGGACCGGCGGGCCCACCCTTGCGATCCCGCATGAGCAAAGAGCCGAGCGACGGATCGCTCGGCTCTTCTCGCGCGGCGAAAACTTGCCGGCAAACGCCTCACACACGTGCTGACAAGTTTAGCGTACGGCAAGGTGGCCGCCAATAGCCCGAATTGGCGCGAATTGGCGTACGGCGGGTACCGGCGGAGGGCCCTCGAACCCACACGGGCTTTCGCCCAGGCGCATGTGAGGCGCCTGCGTCTACTCTGGTTTCGCCACTAGCTCGCTCGAGAACAAACCCAGCTCGTCATCCGCCACGAACACGTTCAGGTCCCCGACGATCACGCGCGGGTAGTGCAAGGTCGGGTCGTATTCGAGGTAGAGCGAGTCCGCCAGGGAGTTGATCGCGATCTGGATCTGCCCGAACAGGCCCTCGACGGTGAAGTAGAACTGGAGTGACGACGCCGGTACGGCCGTGCTGCTGTCCGTATACGTGGCGGCGACGACGGAGGAATCCGTCACCTCGACCATGACTTCCCGGGTCAGATCAGCCGGGCACACGCACACTCGGCTGAACCGGTACTGATAGCTCGCGGGACGCGCGGCCTTCCACAGCGTGTACTGGCGGTTCAGCTCGGTTTGCACCGCTTCCCACCGCGTGCTCTCGAAGCTGACGTCCTGACACGCCAGCAGCCCTGCCACGAGCACAGCGCCGAGCACCGTCCTTGCGCGGTCCCACCGGCTCATCCCGACGCGTCTTTCTTCAGCATGCGCCCCGGCACTCTCCGCTCGCTATGCTCCACTCGTCACTCGGTACTCTCAATCCGCAATCGCTACTCTGCAACCGTTCATCTGCAATCCGCCGACCTCTACCGCGCTCCTCCGTCGCTGCGCGCCAGCTCCGCCTCCGCGGCGATGTACCCGAACGCCGCCCACTGGCTGCGGCCTGCCACAATCGTGCGGAATGCCTGCTCGGCCTCGGCAGCGTGCTCGTTGTACAGATGCCAGTTCCCCACGCCGTACGCCGTCGTCACGTCCTCCAGCGAGACCTCTTCCCCTCCGGCGATGCGATACAGCGAATCCGGAGGCAGGAGGCCCTTGTACATCAGCAACAGGCGGTGGTAGGCAGTGTTCTCGATGATCGCCATGTCCACCGTGATCGGCTCCAGCACTCGAGCGGCCTCGTCCGTCCGCCCCATCCGTCGCAGCGTCATGTAGAGCCAGTGGGATGTCGCGGCCAGCGCGTCGGGGTTCTTCGAGACGGCGAGACACTCGCGGTACGCGCGCAGCGCGTTCTCGAAATCGCCCTGCACGTAGTACGCGAGCCCCAGATGGTACCAGATGTTGAACTGGAGCGTGCTGGTGGGGATCCCCCGCGGGTTCGGTTGCCCGTCCGGCTCTACCTCGTCGGGCTCTCCCGCGATGAAGTCCGCCCCGCGCTCGAAGTCCTGGACGGCAAGATCGAACCGGCGCAGCGTGATGTGCCGGTGTCCGCGGTGGCGGTAGAACCGCGGGTCATCCGTGAATCGCTCGATGCCGTCGCTGAAGGTCGTCACCGCCTCACGATACCGGCCGAGGTAGGCCAGCCGGCGGCCGACCCAGATCAGGGCATCCGCACTTCCCGGCTCCCGCTGCAGCGCCGCCCGTGCCTCGGCGAGCTGTCCCTCGCGCGCATGGAGCAGGCTGTCGGGCAGCTCGGGCGCGCGGAGCGTATCGCCCAGCAGTGATATGGCCTCCACACCCGGCGGGAGGTCGCCGCCGGTGTCTGCGGCACAGGCTACAAAGAGCGCGGCACCTGCCGCGAACGCCACGCCTTTCGTCAGCCAGTTCACGATCATCTCCCATCTTTTCAGCTGTGGCGAACGGTATCACCACCGTGCCTTGCCCGCTATTCCGAACGACGCTCCTCATGTTGGGTCATCGCCCGTCATCGCCCGTCATCGCCCGTCATCGCCCGTCATCGCCCGTCAT
>JACQHC010000193.1 GCA_016199245.1 Gemmatimonadota bacterium
GCAAGAAGCCCGCGAGCTGCACGGTGATGAGTCCGGACGACGTCACCGCCCTGGCCGAGTACCTGGGCACGGACGCCGGGCAGGTGGACAAGCGGGTGGCCCGCCTGCTGTGCGCGGGGGGCTGTGACGTCGCTCCACCCGAGGCCGCCTACATCGGGCTCGGGACGTGCCGCGCCGCGGCGGCCGTCGCGGGCGGAGGCAAGAGCTGTCCGTGGGGCTGTTTGGGCCTGGGTGATTGCGAGGTCGCCTGCGACTTCGACGCGATCGTGATGAACGCCACGGCGTTGCCCGTCGTGATCCCGGAGCGCTGCACCGCGTGCGGCGACTGCGTGGTGGCCTGCCCGAAAGATCTGTTCACCATCATGCCCCTCGCGCAGCAATTGATCGTGCAGTGCAGGAATCCGCTGGAAGGCGACCGTGCCGTGGCGATGTGCCGCGTGGCGTGCAACGCGTGCGGCAAGTGCGCGCTCGACGCCGCGCCCGGTCTGATCGTCATGCAGAACGGCCTGCCGGTGATCGACTACACCCGGAATGACCTAGCGGACCCCGCCGCGACGGCGCGGTGCCCCACAGGAGCGATCGCCTGGGTCGAAAGCCGGCAGTTTGGCCGGTCGGTGCGCGAGCCGGAGGGAGTACTCACATGATCTTCCGCAGGACACCCCCGCAGGCGGCGCCGCCGAAGTATCCCGGCGCGACCACCGCCGTCGACGGCAGCACGGCCGTCGTGGAAATGGAGACCGCCGCGTCCGAGGCAGCGGGCGCCTATCCAATCACCCCGTCCACGCAGATGGGTGAGGGTTGGGCGCAGGCCGTAGCCGAAGGCAAGACGAACGTGCATGGCCGGCGTCTGCTGTTCTTCGAGCCCGAGGGAGAGCACGCGGCGGCGGCGGTGACCGCGGGACTGAGCATGGTGGGTCTCCGAGCCACGAACTTCTCCAGCGGCCAGGGGATCGCGTACATGCACGAGTCCCTGTACGCGGCCGCGGGCAAGCGGCTCACCTACGTGCTCAACATGGCGTGCCGCGCCATGACCAAGCACGCACTCAACGTGCACGCGGGCCACGACGACTACCACGCTGTGGACGACACCGGGTTCTTCCAGCTGTTCGCCAAGAACGTTCAGGAAACGGCCGACCTCAATCTCATCGCGCACCGCGTGGCCGAGCTGTCGCTGACGCCGGGCATTTGCGCGCAGGACGGGTTCTTGACGAGTCACGTCATTGAGTCCATCCGGCTGCCGGAGCGGGACCTCGTCAAGGAGTATCTGGGAAGCCCGGCGGATCTGATCGAGACGCCGACGCCGGCCCAGCGGCTGGTGTTCGGCAAGAAGCGACGGCGCATCCCCGAGCTGTTCGACCTCGACGCTCCGGCCATGCTCGGCGTCGTGCAGAACCAGGATAGTTACGCGCAGGGCGTCGCCGCTCAGCGCCCGTTCTATTTCGACCACGTGGCGCCGCTGGCGGACCAGGCGTTCGCCGAATTCGGGGCCCTGACCGGGCGATCCTATGCCCGCTCCTCCGGCTATCGCCTGGAGGACGCCGAATACGTGCTCGTCGGGCAGGGATCAGTGGTGTGGAACGCGGAAGCGGTGTGCGACTACCTGCGGGATCAACGTGACCTGCGAGTCGGCGTGCTGAACGTAACGATGTTCCGCCCCTTCCCCGCTGATCTGGTGAGTCGGCTGCTCAAGGGGAAGAAGGGGGCCACGGTGCTCGAGCGCGTGGACCAGCCGCTCGCGGTGGATCCGCCGCTGCTGCGCGAGATCCGGGCCGCCATGTCCAAGGCGCTCGAGAACGGTCGCGTGAAAAACGGAACGCCGCCGCACGCGCCGCACGCGGGCGTCGCCGCGTGTGGACTTGAGGACGTGCCCGAGTTCTACAGCGGGTGCTTCGGGCTCGGCAGCCGGGACGTCCAACCCGGCGACCTGGCGGCAGCCGTGCTGAACATGCTGCCGGACGGAAAGCGACTGCGGCAGTTCTACGTGGGACTGGATTTCATCCGCCCGCGCACGCGTCTGCCCAAGCTTCAGATCTGGCAGGAGCAATTGCTCGACGCCTACCCCAACGTGGGCGACCTCGCGTTGCCCTCAGCCGGGGACATCGATCTGCTTCCGGCCGGCGCCACGGCGATCCGCATCCACTCCGTGGGCGGCTGGGGCGCCATCACGATGGGGAAGAACCTGGCGCTCACGGCGGCCGAGTTGCTCGACCTCCACATCAAAGCCAATCCGAAGTACGGCTCCGAGAAGAAGGGACAGCCCACCACGTTCTACGCCGTGCTGGCGCGCGAGCCTATCCGGCTGAACTGCGAATTGCGCCACGTGAACGTAGTGCTGTCGCCGGACCCGAACGTGTTCCGGCATTCCGACCCCATCGCCGGGTTGGCGGACGGCGGCGTGTTCATCATCCAGAGCGACGCCGGCGCCGCCGATTTCTGGGCAGAGCTGCCGGCCACGGCGCAGCGGGAGATCAAGCAGCGCGGCATCCGGGTCTTCGTGCTCGACGGCTTCAAGATCGCGACGGCGGAAGCATCTGAGGCGGAGCTGCGTTACC
>JACQHC010000192.1 GCA_016199245.1 Gemmatimonadota bacterium
CCTAAGTCCTGCGCGTCTGCCAGTTCCGCCACGGTCGCGGGGTGACAGGAAAGTAGCGGGCTTCGAAGGCACGTGGCAGCCTGGACGTCCGCCCAAACGCGGCGCGTGCCGATCCCCACGTGCCCCGCCGTGCTGAAGGGTGAATCGTCACGGTACCGCCCGGCAATGCGGCCCCCCCCCCCTGTAGATCTCTGGCACGGACCTCTCACTCTCGATGAGGCAACCTACGGGGCGTGGGCGGTTCCCGTAGTTTCCTGCCCGCTGGCTACAGTTTGACATTGTGCTATCAGTCAACGAGACTGGTCCACCGGCCGTATAGAATCGGTACGGCTGATCCAGAGAACCCGGAGCCCTCCATGCATCGTCGGTTCGCAGTCCTCGTGACCAGCATCGTTGCGCTCGCGGCTTCGGCCGCCGCGCAGGACCGTCCACCGGGCCAGCTCCGGCCCCGCCCGGGAACGGGTCGCGAACCCGAGTTTCCGCCGCCCAGCATTCTGGACTACAAGCCACGATCCACGCTGGTGGTGCCCGCTCACCCGGTGCCGCGCGCCAAGTTTCCGGTCGTCGACATTCATTTCCACCCGCCGGGCGCGCTCACCTCGGCCGACGTAATCAACCGGGTCGTCGCGGCGATGGACTCACTCAACCTGCGGGTGATGGTGAATTCGAGCGGCAGCTCGGGCGAGCGCCTGACCCAGCAGATCGAAGCCGTGAAGGCGAGCCCGCACAAGGACCGCTTCGTCATGTTCACCAACCTGGGGCTGCGCGATATCGGACCCGGATCGGGCGCCGGGATCGCGGCCCAGCTCGAGGCCGACGTCAAGGCGGGCGCCGTAGGCGTGGGAGAGATCGGCAAGGGGTTTGGGCTCTCGGCCCGGAGGACTGATGGCACCCGGCTCAAAATGGACGATCCCGAGCTCGACCCGGTGTGGGAGACGGCCGCCCGGCTCAAGATCCCGATTCTCATTCACACGGCGGACCCGGCCGAGTTCTTTCAGCCGATCGACTACACCAACGAGCGATGGCTCGAGCTGGCGCTGTTTCCCGATCGCCGCCACTACGACCGCACGCGATTCCCGGCGTTCGAGGACCTGATGGCGGAGCGGGATCGCCTGCTCGAACGGCACCCGCGCACCATCTGGGTGCTCGCGCACCTCGGCTGGCACGCCAACGACCTCGCGCGACTCGGCAGGATGTTCGACCGCATGCCGAACCTGTACGCCGAAGTTGGCGCCATCCTGTACGACCTGGGCCGCCAGCCGCGTGCAGCGCGCGAGTTCTTCATCAAGTATCAGGACCGGCTGTTGTTCGGGAAGGACTCCTTCCAGCCCGACGAGTATCCCTACTTCTGGCGCGTGTTCGAAACCGAGGATGAGTACTTCGACTATTACCGCGACTACCACGCCTTCTGGAAGCTTTACGGCATGGGGCTGCCGGACGCGGTGTTGCAGAAGGTCTACTACAAGAACGCACTGAAGCTCATCCCGGCCATCTCGCGAGAAGGCTTCCCGAATTAGTCGCGCGAGCGAAAGCGTAGCGCCGCGCTGGAGGCAATTCATGTCCCGTATCGCCCTGTCTGTGTTCCCCCTGACGGTCCTCGCGGCTGGCGTTGCGCCGCAATGGGCCGTCGCGCAGACGGCCTCGGCCATCCCGGACGCGATCCTGGGCAACGCGCCGCCGCCCCGAGGCCAGGCGGTCAGCTATGTGACCGGCGAGCCGGCCACGAAGGGCTACCTCGCGGTAGCCCGCGGCACGGGACCCTTCCCGGCGCTGATCATCATTCACGAATGGAACGGTCTGGTGGACCGCGTGCGCCAAGTTGCAGACGCGTTTGCCGATCATGGGTACGTGACGCTCGCCGCCGATCTCTACCGCGGCCGTACGGGAAGCGGCCTGGAGGAGAATCGCCAGCTCGCGAGCGAGACCCGGGGCAACATGCCCGTGGTGATCGCCAACCTGAACGCCGCGCAGGCGTTCCTGCGCGGACGTTCGGACGTGACGGGAAAGATCGGCGTGATGGGCTGGTGCTTCGGCGGCGGAGTCGCGCTGTCGTACGCGCTCGGCGGGGAGCACCACGATGCCACAGCCATGTTCTACGGGTCGCTGGTGACGGATCCCCCACAGCTCACGCGCCTGGATCATCCCATCTACGGCACGTTCGCCGGGCAGGATCAGGGAATCCCGCCGGATCAGGTGCGCCGGTTCGCGGCGGTGCTGGATTCGATCGGGATTACGAACGACATCCACATTTACGATCCCGTGCCGCACGGGTTCTGGCTGTACGTGGATCAGGATCGGGCCGCGCGCGAGGCGCCGGCGCGGGATGCGTGGAGTCGGCTGATGAGGTACCTGGCTCGGACGCTGCGGTAAGCGTTGGAGGCCGGCATGTCCGACCAACCACTTGCTGTATTCGACCCGCTCACGACGTACCAGGAGTACCCGGTACGGGAGATGGTCGCGCGTAGCGCGACGTTCGCCGCCGAGATGCGACGGCGCCGCACCGTGCGCCAATTCAGCGATCGGGCCGTGCCTGAAGAGGTGATCAGGCACTGCCTCGTGGCAGCCGGCTCGGCGCCGAGCGGGGCGAACATGCAACCATGGCACTTCGTCGTGGTCTTGAGTCCGGGCTTGAAACGGGAGATCCGCGCCGCCGCGGAAGCGGAGGAGGCCCGGTTCTACCGGGAAGGTCCGGCGGACTGGCTCGCCGCCCTCGCGCCGCTGGGGACCGATGAGCACAAACCATATCTCGAAACCGCGCCGTATCTCATCGTCGTGTTCGCCCAGCGGTACGGCCGCGGTCCGGACGGGAAGCGCGTGAAGCACTACTACGTCATGGAGTCGGTCGGGATCGCGTGCGGCGTCTTGATAACGGCACTGCATCGAGCGGGGCTCGCGACCCTGACCCACACGCCGAGCCCGATGGGGTTCCTCAACCGCGTGTTGGGCCGTCCGTCCTCGGAGCGGCCGGTCATGATCGTCGTGACCGGCTATCCCGCCCCCGACGCCGTGGTGCCACGCATCACACGCAAGCCACTGGACGCGATCGCCTCGTTCCGCTGAGCCCGGGACGATCCCGCACCGGTGCGCTAGCGCGGGTGCCCGCCCAGATCGTCCCGGTAGATAGTCCCGTCTTTCATCACGAATCCCACCCGTTCCATGACCGCGATATCCGCGAGCGGATTGCCGGGCACGGCCACGATGTCCGCCAGCTTGCCCCGCTCGAGTGTGCCAACCCGGTCGGCCCACCCGATGATCTCCGCATTTACCCGCGTCGCCGAGACCAGCGCGCTCACCGGGGATTCGCCCAGGCTCACGCGCGTGCGGAACTCGCGGGCGTTCACCCCGTGCGGAATGACCGAGGCATCGGTGCCGAACCCGATGGGCAATCCGGCCGCAAGCGCGCGGCGGAACCCGGCGATCTGAATCTCGCGAATCTGCCGGTCACGCTCGATCTCCGACTCCGGAATCCCGCGCTCGCGTCCGGACTCCTGAATCGCCTCGCTGGTATACAGCGTCGGGACGTAATAGGTGGCGCGCGTCTGTTTCAGCATGGCGACGGCTTCGTCATCGAGGTATGAGCCGTGGTCGATCGTGCGCACACCCGCCCGGATGGCCGCCTTGATGCCGTCCGCCCCGTGGGCGTGGGCGGCCACCACACGGCCCCAGCGCGCGGCCTCGGTCACGGCCGCGAGGATCTCGGCATCCGAGTACTGCTGCGCCCCGGGGGAGATGCCCCTCGAGAGCACGGCGCCCGTCGCGAGGATCTTGATGAAATCGGCGCCATGCTTAAAGTGGGTCCGTACCGCCTTGATGATTTCGTCCGGACCATCCGCGAGATTCCGCACCACCGGCACGTCCACGTAGATCGAAAACTGCCGGGCATCGCCGGCCCCACCCGTGGATGACACATAGTTGCCGGACACCAAGAGGCGCGGACCCGGGACGACCCCGGCGTCGATGGCGTTCCGGAGGTCGACGTCCACATACGGCCACGTGGGCCCCATGTCGCGGCAGGTGGTGAAGCCGGCCATGAGCGTCACCCGCGCATTCCGGGCGCCGAACAGCGCGGCCTGACTGGGAGTGGTCTTCAGCAGGACCTCTTCCCAGTGCAGGTCCTCGGAATCCGTCAGGTGCGTGTGCAGGTCGATGAGACCGGGGAGCAACGTGGCGTCGCCCAGGTCGATGACGCGCGCGCCCGGTGGCACCTGGACCTGCCGGCCAACGTCGACGATGCGGTTTCCCTGAACGAGCACCGCACCCGGGCGAACGGGATCCTCGCCGCGGCCGTCGATCAACCGAGCAGCCCGCAGCACGATCGCTTGCGCAGCGGCCGGCAGCGGCAGAACGGTAAGCAGAATCCAGGCGAACAGCAGATGAGAGGTGAGCATGAGATCGAGGCGCGCGAAGAGGGATGGTGAACTTAGTTGCAACTCGTGACCGCGGGCCAGGTCACGCCCGCGCTGTTTACGCGTTTACCCCGCCACAGCGGCCGGGGCGGGAGCCCGCGTCCACTACTTGTCGATGAGCGGCTGGAAGCGGGCGTGGTTGCTCAACGGGCCTCACACCGGATCCACCCGAAGCGGCGGCACCGAGGAACGCGCGTCACAAGGACCCGAGCCGCACCAGCCTCGCCCGCGGCGGAATCCCCGGCTCCAATTCCATGATCCCCACCGACTGCGCCTGGCCGAACCGCCCGGGCCCCGCCGACCCCGGGTTCATCACCGTCACGGTCTTGTCCACCAGCTCGAGCAGCGGCTGGTGCGTGTGCCCGTACACCAGGACATCCGCGTCGGGGAACTCGGCGCGCAGCACGCGCGGCGTAGGCGAGCCGAACTGGTCTCCGTGCGTCACCACTACGATGAGCCCGTCCAGTTCGAGCCGCGCCACCCGGGGACACCGCGCGCGCACGTCGAACGGATCCACGTTGCCGTACACCGCCGTCACCGGCGCGAGCGCCGCGAGTCGGTCGAGAATGGAGACCGAGCCCACGTCACCCCCGTGCAAGATGTGATCGACCTGTGAGAACACGTCGAGAACCTCAGGACGGAGCTTGCCGTGGGTGTCGGAGATTATGCCCAGCCGCACACACCTACGTCCCGCCGGCCACTATGCCAACCGATCGCGTAGTCGCTCACCTCGTACCTCTCACCTCTTACCTCTCACGCCTTTCTCCTTCCCACCTCGCCGCCACCGCGATCTCCACGCCCATGTGATCCAGCACGCGCTGCACGACGAAATCCACCAGCTGCTCCACCTTCGTCGGCCGGTGATAGAACCCCGGCGCCGCCGGAAGGACTATCGCCCCCGCCTCGGTCACGGCCGTGAGATTCCGCAGATGCACCAGGGAAAGCGGAGTCTCGCGTGGCACCAGGATCAGCCTGCGCCGCTCCTTCAAGGTCACATCGGCCGCCCGCTCAATCAGCGAACGACTGGTCCCAGCCGCGATCGCGGCCACCGTCCCCATCGAGCACGGGCAGATCACCATGCCACCCGACCGCGCAGACCCCGACGCCGGCACCGCCCCACGATCGCCATCGTCGAATACCGCAATGTTCGACCAATCGCCGCCCGTGGCTCGCCGCAGGTCCGCGTCTGACCCAATCCCCGCCTCCGTCTCGAGCAACCGCCACCCGTGACCCGAGATGATCAGCCGCAGCGGCACCTTCGCCCGCCCGAGCAGCTCGAGCAGCCGGACAGCGTAGGGCGCTCCAGAAGCGCCGGTGATGGCCAAGATCCAGGGAGCGGGGGAGCGGCGGACCGGCGAACCGGCGGACCGATGAGCTCGTTCAGACCCCCGGTCCGGCCTGCCAGCCCGCCCCCCCTTCACTGCCCCCGCCTCCCCGGCGCCGGCGTCTTGTGCGGATGCCGAAACGGACCTCTGGGCGCGGGACCACGCGGAGGACGGCGTTTCTCGACGGGCTCACGCCGCGCACCGCGCGGTGTGGCACGCTCAGCGACACCCGGTTGGCGAGACGCCATCTGCGATGTGCAATCGTTGATCTGCAACCTGGATTCGCTCACAACACCCGATCTCCCAGCGCGCCCAGAAACACCACGATGCTGATCACGCCGTTCATCATGAAGAACGCGGCATCGAGCCGGGACAGGTCCCCGGGTCGCACCAGCTGATGCTCCCACACCAACAGCCCCGCTGCTGCCGCTACACCGAGGTAATAGACCGGCCCGAGATTCGCACCCACGCCGACCAGGAAGAGCAGCGTGATCGTGAGACCGTGACCCAGCTTCGCCAGGAGAATCGCCGGCCCCTGGCCCAGCCGCACCACCGCGCTCCGCAGGCCCTGCTCGCGATCGAACGCTTCGTCCTGCAAGGCGTAGAACACGTCGAATCCGGCGACCCACGTGGCCACGGCTGCCGCGAGGGCGAGCAGCGTCCACCACGGTTCACTCCACCGCCCCGCCACCGCGAGATAGCCACCAACGGGCGCGATCGCGAGCGCCCCGCCAAGCCAGAGATGCGACCAGCTGGTGAACCGCTTGGAGTAGCTGTAGCCGCAGATCCAGAGGAGCGCGAGCGGACTCAGCAGGAGGCACAGCCGGTTGAGCATCGCCGCCGAGCTCACGAATACCGCCGCTCCTGCGGCCGCTGCCGTCCCGGCCGCCGCCACGGACAATCGCCCGGTGGGCAATTCCCTCCCCAGTGTGCGCGGGTTCTTCGCGTCCAGGTCCCGGTCCACGATCCGGTTGAAGCCCATGGCGCAGAACCGCGCCGCCGTGAACGCCACGGCCACGAGAACCACCGTGACCGCCGTGACGGCCTGAGCTGACGAAGCGAACACCACTCCCAACAAGGCGAACGGCAGCGCAAACACCGTGTGCGGCAGCTTGACCAGGTTCACGTACCGGACGAGGACTGACTCGCCTGTGTACGTCTGGCCCTCGCGCGGCGCCTCCGGCGCCAGCCCCCGCTCGACGTCAGGCTCGGGCGTCACGACGGGCTTGAGGTCAGGAGACCAGGGTTGGGTCTTGCGCACGGGAACGCTCAGTGGCTAATCGATGTTCGATATTCGATGTTCGAAGTTCGGGACGAGCATGGGAGCTATCGGATATCGGACATCGAACATCGGATATCGCTATCGCCCATTCGACACGCTCACCGATGCCGCCCCAAGCGGCAGCTCGATCGTCTCACCCCACAGATGCTTGCCGAACCACTGCCAGTTGTGCCACACGGCAGCCAGGCGCTCCTTGGGCTTGGTGATCCCGTGCCCAAAGCCCTTGTACACGATCAGCCGCGCCTCCACGCCGACGTCCTGAAGCCCCTGGTACAATTCGTAGGCGTTGGGGATCGGCACGCGGCGGTCGAACTCGCCGTGCTGAATGAGCGTCGGCGTCCGGGCCTGCTTGATGAACGTCATCGGCGAGGTCCTGGCATAGATCTCCGGATCGGACCACGGCGTGGCCTTGAGATACTGGCGCGTAAACGGATGGATGTCCGTGTTGACGTAGTACGTCATCCAATTCGAGATGCCGGCGCCGACCGAGATGGCCTTGAAGCGCCGCGTAGTGGTCGTGAGATAGGCCGAGATGTATCCGCCCTGGCTCCACCCCATCGCACCCATGCGCGCGGTGTCCACCATGCCGCGGCCGACGAGATAGTCCACTCCCGAAAGAACATCCCACGCGTCGCCCACGCCGAGGTTGCGCACGTTGAGCGAGCGGAAGGCCTCACCGTAACCCGCCGACCCGCGGTAGTTGGGTCGCAACACCAGCGCGCCCTTCGCGAGCCACTGGTGCACGGGATAGACCGAGCCGTACACCGGCACGGGATAATCAATGCCCGTGGGACCGCCGTGAATCAGCACCAGGAGCGGATAGCGTCGCGTGGCGTCGAACGCCGCCGGCTTGTGCAGCACGCCCTCGATCACGCTCCCATCCCGGCTCTTCCACGACACGACCTCGGACGTCCCCAACTCCCAATCCGCAATTTGGTCTGACATCGCGGTTACGCGCTCGGGCGCGTAGGACTCGACCGGCGTGCGATACACCTCCGCCAGGGTCGCGGGCGTTTGCGCCAGCAGCGCCATGGTGCGGCCGTCCGGCGTGAAGTCCACTGAAAGAATGTTGTCCGGCTGCGGAGCGAACGGCGTGGCCCGCCCCGTCTCGGCATCCACGCGGAAGAGGTGCCGCCTCGTCTTCTGCCACGCCGTGATGAACAGGCCGCCCGGCGTCCAACGTGGCTGTCCCGGATTCTCGTCCAGATTTGTCGCCAGGCGGACCGGCGTGCCCCCGCCCTCGGGGACTTTGAGCAGCTGGCCGTTCTTGTAGTAGTTGGACGTCGTGTCCCCACCGGCCGAGGCGTACACGATCCAGTGCCCGTCGGGTGACCACACCGGATTGCCGTCGGAGCCCGGGCCCGAGACGAGTGGCCGCACGGCGCGCGTGGCCACGTCCAGCACCATGATGTCCGAACGGGCCGACGAGTTGATCAGCGGGTCGGGCCGCCGCTCGAACGCGATGCGGGAACCGTCCGGCGACCACGCGAACGCGAACACGCCGAAATCGTCGCCGTCGGTGAGCCGCAGCGGTTGGCTGTCCGGCACGGCGGGATCGGCCGGGACGGAGACAAGCCACAGATGCCGCTGGCGGTACTCCTGATCCTCCACGGCCCATTCGCCGTAGCGCTCCCTGCGCTCCTTCTCGGCCGGCAACTCGGGCTCATCGGCCGCAAACGCGATGCGCTTGCCGTCCGGCGCCCACGCGAATGCAGACACGCCGTCCTTCACCGCCGTGAGGGCCAGCGCCTCGCCTCCCGCGGACCGGATCAGGAAGACCTGCTGTTTGTCCCCGCGATCGGCAAGAAACCCGAGCCACGCGCCGTCCGGCGACCACGCTGGGTTCGTGCTGTTCCCCTTGGCCGTCCGCGTGAGCTGGACCGGCTGCTCGCCCACCCGCGCGAGCCAGATCTCCGTGTCGTAGCGGTTCTCGTCCCACTCGGTGGAGCCGACCGTGTACGCGATCGCCCGGCCGTCCGGCGAGATGGCCGGCGAGCCGGCGCCCTTGAGCGAGATGATGTCGCGGAAGGATGGACCGGGAACGACAGGTTGTTGGGAAAACGCTCGCGCCGCGCAGCAGGCGAGGGCGAGCAGGATGGATGGGAGCCTCATAGGGCGTTGCCCCTTTTTCCGTAGTCCGTTATCCGTGGTCCACTATCCGTTCTAGTACCTCTTACCCCTTACCTCCTACCTCTTACTTCTTACCTCTCACGCCCTTATCCCCAACTCCGCCCACATCGCATCCACCCGCCGCTTCGTCTCGTCATCCATCACGATCCGGCGTGGCCATTCACGATCGAACCCTTCTTCCTTCCATTTCGTCGTCGCGTCAATGCCCATCTTTGATCCGTAGGTGAACGCGCGCGCGGCGTGGTCCAATACGTCGATCGGGCCCATCGTGAACCGGATGTCGCGTTGCGGATCGATGTGGTTCAACGCCACCCACCACGCCTCGTCCGGGTCCTGCACGTTCACGTCCCGGTCCAATACCACGATCACCTTGGCGAGCGACATCAGCCCCATGCCCCACAGCGCGTTCATCACCTTCCATGCTTGCCCTGGAAACTGCTTGTGGATGCTCACGAACACGAGGTTGTGAAAGATGCCGTAGGCCGGCATGTGATAGTCCACGATCTCCGGCACCGTCAGCTTGAGCAGCGGAAGGAAGATCCGCTCGGTAGCGCGTCCCAGGTAGTAGTCCTCCATGGGCGGGCGGCCCACGATGGTCGTCGGGTACACGGGGCTCGTGCGCGACGTGATCGCCGTCACGTGCACGGCGGGGTAATAGTCGGCCAGCGAGTAGAACCCGGTGTGGTCCCCGAACGGCCCCTCCATCACGAGCGCCTCCGCCGGATCCACATACCCCTCGATCACGATCTCCGCTTCGGCGGGCACGACGAGATCACTGGTCACCGCCTTGACCAGCGTCACCGGTTTCCGGCGCAAGAACCCGGCAAAGAGATACTCGTCGATGTTCGGCGGCAGCGGCGCGGACGCGCTGTAGATGGATGCGGGGTCGGCCCCCATCGCGATGGCCACCGGCATCTTCGCGCCGCGGGCCGCCATCTCCCGCCAGTGCGCGGCGCCTACCTTGTGGCGCTGCCAGTGCATGGCGAGCAGATCGCGGCCGAGAACCTGCACCCGGTACATCCCCACGTTCCGCACGCCGGACACGGGATCCCGCGTGATCACTTGCGGCAGCGTGATGTACGGTCCACCGTCCTCCGGCCAGCACGTGATGACCGGCAGCAAGCCAAGGTCGATCTCCCCACCTCGCAGCACGACCTCCTGGCACGGCGCGCCGCCGGACACCGTGCGCGGTGGGAACTTCGTGAGCTCGGCGAGCCTGGGGAGCATCGCCAGCTTCTCGCGCCAGCCCTCGGGCGGCTTGAACACGAGCAGCTCGGTAATCCGGGCCGCGACGTCATCCAGCCGTTCCACGCCGAGCGCCACGCACATGCGTCGCTCGGAGCCGAACAGATTGATCCCAACGGGCGTCCGAGACGCACCGCCGGCCGCGAGTGTGGGGGCGGTGAACAGCAGAGCGGGTCCGCCGCGCGGCGCTTTCATGCAGCGGTCCGCGACCTCCGCGATCTCCTTCACCACGGACACCGGCCGTGCCACGCGTAGCAACTCGCCCGCGCGCTCCAGCGCCGTGAGAAACTCCCCCAGACTGTCGAGACTCACCGAGAGGGACCTTCGGGGACGTCGCCCCACAGCAGCACCGCGACGCCCAGCGTGAGACGCTCGAATCCCACGTTCGCGAATCCGGCGCGCGCCACGCGCTCGGCCAGCCGCTCCGGCGACGGGAATTCGCTCACGGAATCTGGCAGATAGGAATAGGCGCTCGTATGTTTGGACACCAGTCGTCCGATGCGCGGCAATACGCGCAGGAAATAGAAGAGATAGACCGATCTCACGGGCCACCCGCGCGGGATTCCGAAGTCCAGGATCACGAGCCGGCCACCCGGTTTCAAAACGCGACGCATTTCGTCCAGCCCCCGGTCGAGGTCGGCCAGGTTGCGGATCCCGAACCCGACCACGCAGCCATCAAACCGGGCGTCCCGGAAAGGCAGCTCGAGCGCATCCGCCCCTACCGCATCCACCACCGCGCCGTCACCGCTCTTCTTGCGACCCAGCTTGAGCATGGGGACCACGAAATCGGCGCCGATCACGCGGCCGCCGAACCCCGGCCGCCCGGCAAGCACGAGCGCCAGGTCCAGCGTGCCCGCGCACAGGTCGAGGTACGTCCCCCGCAGGGGGGAGCGAGACCGTTTGCGCCACGTGAGGCGATCCACGGCGCGCCGCCGCCACCCTCGGTCGACGTTCAGGCTCAGGACGTGGTTCAGCAGATCGTAACGCGGCGCGATGGCCGTGAACATCTGCCGCACATACGACCGCTTGGCGTCGCCAGAGAGAGGGGACACGGCGGGAGGCGACGACGGCATAGGAACGAAAAGCTATTCGGGCGCATGAAAAGGCGACAGGCGATCACAAGGAAGACGAGCACGGGCGATCGGAGGCGATCACGGACGATCAAGGGTATCCCTATCCCCGATCGCCCTCCATCAGTACCGATCGCGTTCGATCGCCCGCGATCGCCCGCGATCGCCTGGGATCGCCCCCGCTCGTCTCCCTTCGCCCGTCCGTGACCCAGGCCTGGCGCCTCTCCAACGCGACCGACCAGGAGGTCGTCCACGCCGCGCGTGCGGGCCGCGAGGACGCACACCACGAGCTGCTGCGCCGCTACCAGCGCCCGGTCTTCTCGCTGATCTACCGCATGGTCCGTGACCGGGAACTGGCCGAGGATCTGGCGCAGGAGACGTTCGTGAAGGTGCTTGGCGCCCTCGACAGCTACCGGCCCGAGTTCAAGTTCTCGTCCTGGATTTTCAAGATCGCCAACAACGCCGCGATCGATCACCTGAGGAAACGACAGCTCGACACGCTCTCGCTCGAGGGCGCGCCTGACGCCTCCAATCCGGATCGCGTAGAAGCCACACAGATCCAGGTCGCGAGCCGGCGTGAGACTCCGCTCGAAGAGGTCGAGGCCCGCGAGCTTGGGTCGGCCATTGAGCAGGCCATCGGCGAGCTCAGGCCCGAATACCGGTCCTGTATCATCCTGCGACATATCGAGGGGCGCTCGTATGAAGAAATCGCGCAAACCCTCGACCTGCCTCTGGGAACCGTGAAGACCTACATCCACCGCGCCCGGGCCGAGTTGATGGAGATCCTGGGACCGTTGCGCGAGTGAAACCCGACACCCGGCCAAGCCGTAGGGGAGGACGCATGACGGAACAGCCTGCGAACGATTTCCAGCCCACTGAGGCCGACCAGCTGCTCGACCTGTATCTGGCTACCCTGCCGCGATTTGACCCGCGGCCCGGGTTCGCCGACCGGGTCATGGCACGGGTCGCCGCCACAGGACCTGGGTCGGCTTTGACCGACGTTAGACCACGCCCTGCCGTCCCAACCCTTCTGCGCAAGCCGGCGCTGGCGTGGGGTCTAACGGGCTCGGCCGCCGGTTCGAGCGCGGTCCTAACCGCCTGGACCGCAGCGAACCTCGATGCTGTCTGGGCAACGGTGACAGCCGTCACACTCAGCATCGGGCTGGCCGCCTGGCACGCCCTGCTGGCGTTGGGGGCAACGTGGTCGGCGTGGGCCGGCTCTGCGGCCGCGGTGTTCCTTGCGGCAGTTGGGCTTCAGAGCTTGACGAGTCTCGCCGCTGGCGTCGTGATCGCCATGCCGGTTTCGGCTATTGGACTACTGCTGGCCTTCCGGCCGGCGACGCAGTCGAGGAAGGCAATCCATGCCGTGCGCTAAGACCATCACCGCATTCGCCGCGCTCACGACTCTCGCGTTCTCCGGAGGCGCGGCGCAATCCAGACAGGCCGTCACGGCAGTCGGGCATTCTACTGAGGAATCCCGGCGCGAGGCCACGGTCACCTTCGAGTTGTCGAACGGGGAGACGCGCACCATCTCGCTGCGGCGCGGTGCCGTGTACCTGGACGGCGAGTCGGTCGGCGCCTACCGGCAGGGCTCCGAGTTCGACCGCGCCTGGCGCAGCTTGCTGTCCCGCGCCGGAGACCTGTCGAGCCACGAGTTCGTGCTCGCGACTCGCCAGCTTGCCGAGGGGAATCTGAGCCCGGAGACTGCGGCGGCCTGGGACAGGGTCACGGCCGGGCTGCCCGCGGTTCCGCCGGGGACGGTGGTTCCGCCAGCCCCGCCCATGGGACCCGGCCCCGATGCCCCGGCGATCGCGGAGATCCAGGTCCCGGACGTGAACGTGGACATTGGCGACATCACGTCCGAGGTCCGGGCCGCCGTGGCCGAGGCCCGCCGGGCCCAGGCGGAAGCCCGGCTGGTCGAGGGCATGCGTGGTGGGCCGTCGTTCGCGGCTGGCGCCGTCGTCGTCGACATCATGAGCCTGCTCGGCACGCTCGTCGCGCTTGCCTCGATCGGCTTCGGGACCGTGTTTTTCGTTCCGCAGCGGCTCGAGGTCGTGGCTGATACGGTGGCGAAGTCTCCGGTCCGGGCGTTCTTTGCGGGCTTGTTCGCGCAGCCCCTGCTCCTGCCGGCGCTCCTCACGATGGTCGTGGGCCTCATACTCACCGTGGTCGGCATCCTGGTGGTGCCGGTAGCGATTGTCGGGTTCGTGCTCGCAGTCATCGCCTCGGTGCTGGGCGGCTACCTCGCCGTGGCACGCGTGGTGGGAGAGATCTACGTGCGTCGTACCGGTCGTCAGAACCTGTACACCACCGGCTGGGCGACATACCGCTATCTGGTCTACGGCCTGCTCGGCCTGCTCGCGATCTGGATCCCCGCGCTCGCGCTCCAGTGGATCCCCGGCGCTGGCCTGGCGCTGATGCTGGCGGCCGTCGTGTTCACCTGGATCATCACGACAGCGGGGCTCGGCGCCGTCGTGCTCTCGCGGGGCGGCACGCGCACCACGTTCGGCGGCAAGTCGGCGGGATTGCTGTCGGCCGAGTTCTCGTGGACCGCGCCACGCACGACCGTGAGCACGGCGGAAACGAGGAGGGTGCAGTGAGAGCCGCTCATCTGGCGAAGCAGGCTGCCACCGCACTTGCCGTGAGCGTGCTCACGGCCGCTGGCCTCACGGCGCAGGACATGCGTCTCTCCAGCGCCTCGCGGCAGCGCGGCGCGGAACCCGACATCAACGTGCACGTGCGATTCGGCGTGGGCCGGTTTCAGCTCAAGCCCGGCCGCGAGGACGCGCTGTATCGGGCGCGGCTGCAGTACGACGCCGAGGCGTTTGAACCCATCATGCGCTACGATCCGTTGGCTCGGCGCATGACCATGGGAATCGAAGGGCTGAACCGCCACGGCCGGGGGTGGGACCGCGACAATCCTCCGGAGCAGTGGCTCAACGTCGAGCTATCGCCCGCCGTGCCAGCCGACCTGGAGCTGGAGTTCGGCGCGGGCACGGCCGACGTGGAGTTGGGTGGGTTGTCCGTCCGGCGCGCGCACATCAAGGTCGGCGCAGCCGAGTCCGTCATCCGGTTCAGCGAGCCCAATCGCGTTACCTGTGAGGCGCTCACATTCGAAGCGGGGGCGATCGACCTCAAGACGGAGCATTTGGGGAACGCGCGCTGCGGCAGGATCGAGTTCAAGGGCGCGGCCGGGGATATCACGCTGGACCTCACCGGCGCGTGGCCCGAGAACTCCGTCACTGAGCTGGATGTCACCTCCGCACTCAGTGCCGTCACGCTCCTGCTGCCCGAGCGCCTGGGAGTGTCGGTGGAGATGGACCGGTTTCTCGCCAGCTTCGATCGCGCGGGCCTGAGGAAGCGGGGCAACCGCTACTACTCCGCGAGCTACGACACCGCATCCGCAAAGCTGAACGTGGACGTGAAGACGGGAATTGGGAGCGTGGAGGTGCGGTGGGTTAGGTAAGCAATTGACAATTGTCGATTGACAATTCGTTCACCTCAGCCGTACCTCCGCGCCTTCCTTCACGCCCAGCTGCTCCACTGCCGAACCGTCACGCATAGCGATCTCGACCGTTCCGCCCGATCCCGTTAGGGCCACGAGCTCTCCCGGCGCCACATCCGCGAACGTCCGACGCAACGGCACCACACGACCCGCGACGACGACGGCGGTCGGCTCTGCCCTGTCCGGCTTTGCGGCCATTGCTCCCTTTTCCGCCGCGCCTGCCGCATCTGCCGCCGCCTTTCCTGCCGCTGATTTTTCTGCCACCTCTCGAACTCCCGCCACCCCGGCTTTCTCCGCCACCTCGATGTTCGTCACCAACGTTCCGAACCGGTCCACATAGATCACGCAGCCGACCTGATCCTTCCCGTCGCGACGCACGCCGGGCGGCGGGGTGCGAATCGGATTGCCGATCTCACGACCCAGCCGCTCCAGCGGGGTGCCCCCCGCGAGCATGGCCGCCGCCGGCGCGATCACGTCGCGGCCGTGGAACGTCGCCGAGGCGCCCGCGGGAACGGGTACCTCCACTACACGTGCCCCCGCGAGCACGGGCGTGAGCAGACCGTTGTCCGGGGCCACGAACAGATGTTCCCGAGCCGCCGCGGCAATGACGCGCCGTTTGGTGCCGACGGTGGGGTCCACCACGACGACATGCACGGTCCCCGGCGGGAACCGCTGCCAGGTGCGGCCGAGGACGTATTGAGCGGCGAAGATATTACCGGGGGCGATATCGTGCGTGACGTCGACGATCTGGGCCGCCGGCAGCGCCGACAACACCACGCCCTTCATTTCGGCCACGTAGGAATCCCGCTGCCCGAAGTCGGTCAGCAGCGTGATGATCGCCGTCACGATGGGAATCTCAGCCGGTGAGAATCGGGAGGCGGATCTTCTTGCCTCCGATTTTCGACTCCACCGCGCGCGTCATCTCGGCCAGCGCCTTGGCGGCCGGCGAGTCCGGCTCGGCAATGACGATGGGCTGGCCAATGTCGGCGAGATCCGCCATGCCGGCCTGCAGCGGAATCTGCCCCAGCAGCGGAACGTTCAGCTCGTCCGCCAGGCGCTTACCGCCCCCGCCGAGGAAGATCTCCGTCCGCTCACCGCAGTGCGGGCACGCAAACCAGCTCATGTTCTCCACGATGCCCAGCACCGGGACGCTCACGCGCTCGAACATCTTGGCCCCGCGCAGCGCGTCGCCGGTGGCCACTTCCTGTGGGGTCGTGACGATCAGCGCGCCATCCAGCTGCACCGACTGCGCGAGCGAGAGCTGGGCGTCGCCCGTGCCCGGCGGAAGATCCACGATGAAATAGTCCAGCTTCCCCCAGCGCACGTCCCGCAGGAATTGCTGGATGATCTTGGTGACAATCGGCCCGCGCCAGATGGCCGGCGCGTCACGGTCCACGAGGAAGCCGAGTGAGATGAGTTTGACGCCGTAACGCTCGAGCGGCAGGATCTTCTGATCCTGGACGGGCGGCTTCTCGTTGACGCCGAACATGCGCGGGATGTTGGGGCCGTACACGTCGGCGTCCATGATTCCCACGCGCTGGCCAGCCCGGGCCAGCCCGGCCGCGAGGTTGGCGGCGATCGTCGATTTGCCAACGCCGCCTTTGCCGCTGGAGATCGCGATGATGTGCCCGAGGTCTTCGAGGGCCGCAGGGGCGGGCACGGCATGGGCGGCAGGGGCAGCATGACCGCCTCGAGCGGGCTGCGTGCCTTCCGGCGGCGCCTGGGACCTAGGCTCGACCACGTCGATGTGCACGTCCGACACACCGGACACCTGCTGTACCGCGCGGCGCGCCTCTCGCACCATCGTGGCGGGATCATCGCGCGACAGGAGGAACGTGAACGACACGCGACCGTTGCCGTCCACGTGCAGGTCGCGCACCATCCCCGCTGACAGCACATCACTCCCCACGCGCTCGTTCCGTATTTTGGCGAGCGCGGAAGCGACGAGGGATTCGAGACCGGTGTTCATGAAGGGCTTAGCAACTCCCTCGCCACGGCAAGCACCCTTTCCTGCACTTCGCCCAGCGATCCGTTCAGGCTCGCACCGGCTGCCTTGGTGTGTCCCCCGCCACCGAAGGAGCCCGCGAGCTTCGCCACATCCACATCGCCGACCGAGCGGAACGACGCTTTGATGCGGCCGCCGGCGATCTGGCGGAACAAGAGCGCCAGTCGCACCCCGCGAATGGAACGGGGGACCTCGACGACGCCCTCGAGCTCTTCAGCGTCGACCCCATGGCGCTCCAGGGCCCCGGGCGGCACCGTCACCCAGGCCAGCCCGATCCCGGGCTCGACCACCAGAGTCTCCAATACTTCGGCCGTGAGCCGGATGCGCCCCTCGGAGGCCGTGGCGTAGACCTCCCGGTAGATCTCTTCGGCGTCGAGCCCCTGCCCCAGCAACTCGGCGCCAACCCGCAGCGCGCGGGGCGACGTGTTGCTGAATCGAAAGCCCCCGGTGTCCGTGAGGATCGCTACGTACAGCGCGCGGGCAGTCTCCGTCGCGATGGGCCACCGGGCCGCGCGGGCGAGGTCGAATACCAGCTCACCCGTCGCACAGGCGGACGCGTCCACCAGCCGCGGGCCTGGCGGCAAGCTGCCGTTGGTGGCGTGATGATCCACGCACGCGACTGGAACGCCGGCCTGCTTCACCGCCTCGCCGAGCTGTCCCAGGCGCCCCAGGTCCGA
>JACQHC010000197.1 GCA_016199245.1 Gemmatimonadota bacterium
AGGATCCCGTGGCGCACGAGCTTCTGGAAGATCTTGGCCAGGAAGCTGGCCGGCAGGTGCTGCGCCTCGGCGATCTCCGCCAGCGGGATCGCCCGTTCGGGGTCGGCGGCCGCGAGGAACGCCAGACCCTGGAGCGCGTACTCGCTCTGCTTGGTGAGTTGCACGGCCTATTACGGACTGTGCGGGTCCGGATAGTCCTAATACGACAATGGTCGTGAAAAACGGCTGAAAGTTCTCTGAGGGATTCCCTCGGACAGGGCTTGGTCGCCCGCGGAGACTCCGAGCCGGTGTCGCGACGCGCGATGCGGCTGGGCCCCCGCGCACAGCCACGTACAGGCGTTGGCGCGCGAATTGGCTGCTGACACGCAATATGGCTATATTCTGGCCAGATGCGCTACGAGATCGTCCTGGCGCCGGCGGCAGTCACCGCGTACGAAGCACTGCCCGCCTATTGGCGCGCGACGGTCAAGGACGCCCTCGAGCGCTATCTGCGCCATGAGCCGACCAAGGTGAGCAAGACCCGCATCAAGCGATTGCGAGGTCTCATCCGGCCTCAGTACCGCCTGCGGGTCGCCGACATTCTGGTGTTCTATGACGTCACGCCAAAAGCAGTCCAGGTCCTTACCATCGTCCCGAAAGAGCAGGCGCAAGCCTGGCTCCAGCGTGAAGGGACGCCCGCCAAGGAGCGTGCCCCTGGCCAGGGTGAAGGATGATCTGTCCAGGTACCTCCGGCTCGCTGCCGAGGAGGAGATCGTAATCACGCGCCATGGCAAACCCGCGGGCGTACTGATCGGCTTTGAGTCTGAGGATGATTGGTTTGAGTACCGCTTGGAGCATCACCCCGAGTTCCTGCGCCGCGTGGCCGAGGCCCGCGAGGCGTTCTATCAAGGACGCGGCGTGCGGTTGGAGGATCTCTCCGAGTAGTACTTCATCTGCGGCCAGGAGAGCCGAACGACACAGACTTCGCCCCCGAGTTCCTGCACGACGCGGTGCGTGTGATGACCTGACGGCCCACGGTCAGGGCGAGCCAGGTGGCCAACCTGGCCGAGTCCTCGCCCACACCGACGCCCACGTTGAGAGTGCAGGCGCGTGCGCTCGCTCCCGCGATGGAACAGGCGATTGGCCGGCTGCTTCATCCTGCGGTATGTCGAGGAGCCATCCTATGACGAGATTGCCAGGAGCACGAATCTGCCCGTGCCGACCGTGGGCACCTACCTGCATCGCGCCCGTAACGAGCTGAGAGGGATGCTCGGCCCCCTGCTTGACTCCTCGCCGTCGGATTCAGCCTCCACGCCAGCCTGAGGCTCCCGGGCCCCGGAAGGCCTTCCGGCCATCGCAGGTGCTGCAAAACCGTTTCTGCTAACTCCGTCCCGCGCAATCGCTTAACCCCACTCGCTGAAAGAAAAACGCAACGCTTCCGTAAGGATATGTAGGGGCCGTTGAACACATATCTCACACGAGGAGCTGTGTCATGGCTGTGGAAGTTGATCGGACTCGCCTCGTCGCGGCGAATGCCGACGCGTATCAGACCGGCTACCAAGCCGCGTATGCGGCCCATCAAGACCTGACGGAACGGCACATCGCGGAGCTGAGCAAGCCCCGCATCCGGCTGGGATTGGGGCTTGGACTCCTCGGCGCCGCGGCCGTCGGATTGGTGCTCGGGAGGGCGATGCCGTGAACGCGCACGCGATACGGAACGGCTTAACCCTATGGCGGAGCGGCGCTTGGCGTCACGAGTCGTCCATTTCCATCGGTCGTCCGTCCGTGGACACCAGGCAACTGTCCGTGGACGTCACCCCGGTGTCCGCGAACATCGGCCTGTTGTCCATGGACAGCCGGCGTGCGTCCACGGACGCGAGGCGTTTGTCCCTGTACATCAGGCCCCGGTCCACGGACCTGAGGCAAATGGCCGCGGCCATCAGACTGTGGGCCACGGACGTGAGGCTCTGGGCCACGGCCATGAGCCTGTCGGCCACGGACATCAGCCTGTTGGCAGCGGACATCAGACCGTTGTACGGAAGGCTTCACCCGTCGTTGGGAGGCTGGCAGCGGATCCCTGCAGGCCGCTCGGCGGGTGACACCTGGGTCATCCTGCGCTGGAACCCGCCGGTGGATGGCGGCGCGGTCGGATTCTACCGCATCCAACGGAAGCGGGAAGGCAGTCCGTGGGAGGATGCTGGCACGTCCACGGAAACCGCGCAGCTGATGAGCAACCAGCCCCGCGGGGTCGAGCTGCTCTATCGCGTGATCGCCGTCAACAAGGCTGGGGTCGGCCAGCCGAGCGCCACCGTGACCGTGGTGCTGTAGCCGCAGGATGGTCACCGCGCGCGTGGTCGGGTGACTGCCGTGGGAAGCGCGACGCCCACGGTGGGCTGAGGAAGCCATGAGCCTCGGCCTCGGGTTCGATTCCCGGCGCGCGGTCTATTCGCCATGGCCCGAAAGGAAATGGTACCCGACTTCGTGCCTGGGACCTCGTCAAAGGCGCAACTGTCCGCGAAGTAGAAGTCGCGTCGTAGTCGTGCCCAGGATTCCGGGCGTCAATCACAAGGATGCCGTGCGTGCCCTGGAAAGGAAGGGCTTTCGTGTCGTCCGCGGCGGTCACGGCGCACGCCACCGAGGGGCGGATCGCCGTCGGGCGCCGTCGCGTGCGTCGAGTCCGCCCGGCTCCCACGGCGCGCGGACGGACTGGCGGTTGGGCGAGTCGACCAGGAGGGACTATCCGGCTTGCGAGCCGCTCACAAAGCGCAGGACTGGCGGGACCCGAGCCGCCCTCGTCGACGTCGGGGCATCAAAGTTCATCGGCGCCCGCCCGAGGATCACCGCTCCAGCCTCCGTGCGACGACCGCGAGTCCCTCCGGCCCGAGCAGCGCCCGCGCCATCGGGAACAGCACCTCGTTCTCGCGCTGGATGTGACCGCGCAACAGTGCCACGATCTCGCGCGCGACGGGCGGCACACGGTGCGGCGCATCGCCGGCATCTACGGCGCGAGCCAGCTCTTCCTCCAGCCGGCGCAGCATGTGGTGCTCTTCCACGAACAGAGCGGTCGGCGCGTCTGCGCCGATGAGATCGAACAGCACGTCTTCTTCCGCCTCGTTGTGCGCGCGCACCGCCGTGCATAGCTCGCCGTACACGCTGCGCGCCGTGTCGAGATGGCGTTCGGGAGGCTCGCCACACTCCAGCGCGAGCGCCGCCCCCTCGAGCCGTGCCAACGCCGCGAGTGCCGCCTCATGTTCGATCTCGAAGCGTGTGAGCGGATCGTCCTTCACGGCGTCACCACCCAGCGCACGCCCTCCCCGCGCCGCAGCCGGTCCATTCCCTCGTTGATGCAATCCAGCGGAATCGTCCCGCTCACGATGGGATCCAGTTGAATCTTGCCCGCAGCGACGAGGCTCATGATTTCGGGGTACTCACCCGCCCCGCAGCCGAGGCAGCCCACCACCTCCAGCTCGTAGTACATGAGACGCGCGGCCGACAGCGTCACCTCCTCCGCCGAGTAGCCGATCACGCACAGGCGCCCGCCCCGCTTGAGCAGCCCGTAGGCCGCCTGGATCGTAGCGGGGGCGCCCACGGCCTCGAACGCGACGTCCGCGCCGCCGCCCGTGATCTCGCGCACGCGCTTGTCGGGACGCGGGAACGCCTTCGGGTTCACGGTGTGCGTCGCGCCCAGCCTGCGCGCTAGCGCCAGCCGGTCGTCATTGAGATCGAGTGCCACGACCTGGCCGCCGGCCGCCGCCGCGCACTGCACCACGTTGAGCCCCACGCCCCCACACCCCACCACGGCGACCCACTGTCCCGGCCGCACACGCCCGCGCCGAGTCACCGCGTGATAGGGCGTCGCCACCGCGTCGGCGATCACGCAGGCCTGCTCCAGCAGCAACTCGGGCGGCACCGTGACCAGATCGTCCGCCGGGACGGCCACGAATTCCGCGTACCCTCCGTCGATGTTGTTCCCCAGCATGACGAGCCGCTCGCACAGGTTCTCCCGCCCCTGGCGGCAGTACCCGCAGCGCCCGCACGACAGGACCGCGGGGATCAGCACGCGATCTCCCGGTGCGCGGCCCGTCACGCCGCTCCCGACCGCCTCCACGACACCCGCCACCTCGTGCCCCAGAATGAGTGGCGGCGTCTTGAACGGCTTCACCCCGTGATCGATGTAGTGCAGGTCGGTATGGCACATGCCGCAACCGGCCACGCGGATCAACGCCTCGCCGGCGCTGGGCGTCGGCGTGGGGACCTGCGTGACCTCGAGCGGGCGCCCGGACGCGTGAAAGACGGCCGCATTCACGGGTCATCGCCTCCGTGTGTAGATCGTGTGAAACCGGAGCAGGCTCACCAGCTCGCACTCATCGCAGTGCTCGCCCAACTCCGCGGGGCGCACCGGCTCGGCGCGCACTTCATACCCCAGGCCCTCATACAGCGTCACGACTTCATGGAGCCGCGAAGGGTCCGTCACGAAGCGGCGTTCCCACCCTTCCGCGACCAGCGCCGGATCGGCTCGAAGCTGGTCCTCCGACAGCACTCGACGGGATTCGGACTCGACGATCATCCCCAGAGTGCGGGACGAATCCGCTGAAGCATCGCCGCCGCCGCTTGTGCCGCTCAGGCCGCCCATGCGGCTCCTGCCGCCTCTGCCGCCTCTGCCGCCTCTGCCGCTCCTGCCGCCTCTGCCGCTGCTGCCGCCCCTGCCGCCTCTGCCGCTCATGCCGCCCCTGCCGCCCCTGCCGCTCATGCCGCTCCGGCCCTCTCTGCCGCCTCTGCCGCCTTCCCCACCCGCTGCCTCGCCAACACCGCGGCGCCCAACGCCGAGACGTATTGGACCAGGTCCCCGGGCGGGACGTTCACGTGGCTCGCGAGTTGCGTCTTCACCACGTCCGCCATCCGCTCGAACCGCAGGATGCCGCCGATCAACGTGAACTCGGGCTCCATGCGAACGCGCTTCATCAGCTGCACCGATCGCCCCACGAGGGACACGATGGCGCCGTGCATGATGTCGCCGGGCGCCGCGCCCTGGCTCAGGTGATTGATCACCTCGGACTCCGCGAACACGGCGCACACCCCGGAGATCGGAATGGCTTCTTTGGACATGGCGACCAGCGGCCCGATCTCCTCGGTGCGGTAACCCATATACCGCGCGGTCTTCTCGAGGAACGCGCCCGTACCCGCCGCGCACTTGTCGTTCAAGCGGAACGACTTGACCTTGCGGTCGTCACCCAGGCGGCTCGCCTTCATGGTCTGGCCGCCAATGTCCAGCACGGTCCGCGTCCCGGGGAAGAAGAACGCCGCGCCCCGCGCAGCGGCGGTGAGATCGGTGACCTGCATATCCGCCAACGGGACTTGATGACGGCCGAACCCGGTGGCGATCACGTAGCCCACATCGTCCCGCGCGGCCTCCGCGAGTATGAGCGCCGTCTCAAACACGCGCTCTGCCACCTCGGCCAGCCGGAAGCCCGTCGGCTCCATCGCGCGCCCGGCGATCTCGCCGTCCACACGAAGGAGCACGGCCTTTGTATACGTGGACCCAACGTCGATCCCCGCGGTGTACCGGCTCATGCCATGCCGCCAATACCGCTCATGCCGCTCCTGCCGCTCCTGCCGCTCCTGCCACCTTGCCCGCCTTCCCCACTGGAGTTCGGCTTGCAAGGATGTGATCCAGCGCGAACAACGCCGCCCCGACCGCGCCGATGTAGTGCGAATCGTCGGACACGTTGAGCACCTGCCCCAGGCGCTCCGTCAGTGCAGCCACCATGGCGCCGTTCCGCGCCACGCCCCCGGTGAACGTCACCTCTTCTTCGATGCCCACCCGCCTCAACAGCCCCATCGAGCGCGCCGCGATCGACTGGTGCACGCCAAGCAGGATATCCTCGATCTTCTTTCCCTTGCCGAGCCAGGACAGCACCTCGGATTCGGCGAACACGGTGCAGGTCGTCGAGATCTTCACCGGGCGCTCGCCTCGCAGCGCCGTGGGACCCAATTGGTCGAGCGGAATGTCGAGCGCGCTCGCCGCGGCGCCGAGGAACCGGCCCGTCCCGGCGGCACACTTGTCGTTCATACAGAAGTCGAGGATCTCACCGGCCGCGGACACCCGGATCGCCTTGGTGTCCTGCCCGCCCATGTCGAGCACCGTGCGGCTGCGCGGGAACATCTGCACGGCGCCACGGCCGTGACACGAGATCTCGGTCACCTGCGTGTTGCCGAACGTGACCTTATAGCGGCCGTAGCCCGTGCCCACCACGAACTCCACCTCTTCTTCCCGCAGGCGGGCCGTCTGGAGCGCCTCGGCGTACGCCCGCTCCGCAGCGCGGATGACGTTCGCCCCGGTCTCCGTCAGGGAGCGCGCCACGATCGCGCGATGCTCGTCCAGGATGACGGCCTTCGTTTGCGTCGAACCGACGTCGACACCGGCGGCGTAAGCCATGAGCGCTATCCGTTATCCGTTGTCCGTTGTCCGGATGCGCGCTCCGTGCCCCGCCGCTCAGTGTGCGCTTCACTGACAACGGATAGCGGATCACGGATAGCGCCTTGTCGTCTTCTCCCCGCGAGCCCCTCAAAGAAAGCGTCCACGCGATTCTTGAGCTGCGCCTCCGAAACCACGCGCCGATCCATCATGTCGGACTCGATGAACAAGCTGGGCACGTCCCGCGCGGCGAGCAGGGCACGCCGGCTGTCGGCCAGGCCCGTGGATACCGTGCGACAACTCTTGATCGGGTGATAGACCACCCCGTCCGCAGCATTGTCGTCGATCATGCGGATCAGGATGTCCGTCTGAAACAGCATGCTGTCCATGGCGTCGCGCACGCCGATCAGCAGACCCTCGGCCAGGCTGTCGAGCGGCCGCGTGAGGTCGTACTCGAACCCGAGGTTGGAGCCGCCCGACGCGAACCACAGATAGGTGGAGTTGACGAATACGCCACCCCACTCCGTGAATAACTCGTTGAATCGCCGGAAGATGGGATAGCACGGCACGCCCACGAACACGAGCCGGTAGCGCTCGTCGGTCACCGTGCCGATCCCGTGCGCCGCCTTGTATTCCATTTCCTCAACGAGGTCTGCGAAATACGCGGCGCCCGCCGCCGTGCCGCGGAATCCGTTCGACACGCCGAGGTAGATCGTGCCATCCGCCAGGGCGTTGAACACCGCGGGACGGGTGCGATTGAGATCGAGCAGCCGCTTCCAGGCCGCGGACATCGTGTTGGCGTGGCCCATGGCTTCCCGTAGGCGGTCCACATCGAACGGCCGTCCGGAAACTCGCTCGCACAGGCTGATCAGCTCACGCAGCTGGCCCGCCACGTAGGTCCGGTCGTTCTCGAAGTCTCGATCGCCGGGCCAGGTTTGTTTTCCCTCCGCCCGCGTGCCGGGAATGTCGAGCGTGAAGGTCGGGACGCCGTACATGCGTTCCCAGATCTCCGCCCACTTGATGTAGGTATTGCAGGCGTTGGTGTTGACCGCGAGCGCCGGTTTCGGGATCTGCCCCATGGGATGGCGGCCGCCGCGCAATTGCACGCCCACGTCCGCCTTCACGTAGCCGCAGATATCCGGCGAGTAGCCGTAGTCCTCGGCCTCGTTCAGGTACTCGTGCGCCACGCGCCGGACCGCGGTCTGGAGCGAGTTGATCTCGGGGAAGACGATCGGGAAGTCGAACGTGCGCAGCAGCTCCGCGAGGCTCCCCATCACGAACACGTATGCCCCGCCCTGGCCCGCCCCCGCGGCGCGCGACAGGTCATCGAACCACTCGCGGAACAGCCGCGCCCCCTCCGCGTTCCCGCGGCCGACGATAGAGATCGGCTCTGTCTGCACCGTGTTCATTCTCTGCGTTCTCTGCGCTCGCCGCGATTCAGTCAAACAGTAGGTTTTCGACGAACGTCTCGAGCTGCACTTCCAGCTGCTCGAAACTGGACATGTTCTCCTCGAATTCACTCACGAAGTACGGGACGCTCTCCCGCTCCAGCGCCCGCGTGTACGCCACCTGCTCCTCGAGTCCCGGCTCGCACATCTTCGCTGCCGTGACGATCGCCGCCTGCGCTCCGGCGGCGCGGACGCGTTCGAGCAACATGGCCTCCTTGGGTTTTCGCAGGTCGTGCTGCACGGGGCTGTGCGAGGACGTCTCGAGGTAGGCGCGGGCGAGATTGCGCAGCGGATCCCCGTCCAGCGGCACGTCCTCCAGGATCCAGCGCAGGCCGATCAGGAAATCGTCATCCACCACGTAGCACGAGCGCCCAATCGCGCGAATCAGATCGAGCGGCGGCTGCTCGCAGAAGCCGCCCTGGAACACCACGCGGATCTTGTCCTGCCGTTTGCCATGGCGCAGGCGCAGCTCCGGCAGCAGGCGCCGGAGCAGCGCATTGTGCTCGTCGCGCGGCACCAGCCCGCCGACAGCGACGAGGGAAAACGCATCTTCGGGAGACACGGCCCACGGCGCGTCACGCTTGATCGCGTACAGCTCCCGCAGCAGCGCGCGGTTCTCATTGTACACGGCGATCGACGCGCGGAGATCGTCATCCGACACGAGGCGCCCGGCCACGCCCTCGACGGCACGACGCAGACGGTCGTACTCGCCCCGCAGGTAATCCACGGCGTGAGCGGACGTCGCGTTCTGCGGCAGATAGAGAATCTGGCAAGGGTATTTCGCATTTCGGCCCCACACACCAGCCAGGTTCCGCGCCGCGTCGCAGATCGGGTGCGTGACGAACAGATCGAATTCCACCCGGCCGGACAACGCGAGCTCAAGCGACGTCTTGAGGATCGAGCAGAGGTACGACCCGAAATGGGACTCCGCCCGCGTAGGCTCGACGGGGGCGCCGCGCACCTTGAACGGCAGCAAACCGGCCGCGTGCGCGATCTCTTCCGGGAAATAGACCTGGAAGTGCCCCACCACCTTGCCGCCCGCCTCGCGCCACCGCCGCACCGTGGGATACGACGCGTCCTCCACCAGCTCCCGGCACCGGTCGAGCGTGGTGTCCACCGAAGCGTCCGGAGGGAGCGACAGCGCCGGCGTCACCGGTGGCTCCAGACGGGCTCGCGCTTGTCCTGAAACGCCCGCAGCCCCTCGAGCGCGTCGCGCGTGGCCATCAGATCATCCAGATAGATGCCGCGCGCGGCGGCGAGCGCCTCTGCCACCGCTGCACGGCGTCCCGCGCGCAGCGCCTTCTTTGTCAACACAAGAGCGGCGCGCGAGTGCCGCGCGATCCGGGCGCCCATCGCCAGCGCTTCCTCATCCACCCGATCGTCCGGTACCACGCGGCGCACGAGACCTGCCCGTTCGGCGTCCGCGGCTGTCATCGGATCTCCGGTGAGCACCAGCTCGGCCGCGACACCGGGAGCCGTCAGCACGGGCAACAGCGCGCACGCCGCCGGCGGGAGCACGCCGAGCACGATCTCGGGCTGGCCGAACCGGGCGCCCTCGCCCGCCACGGCCAGGTCGGCGGCCTGCACCAGCTCGAAACCGCCGCCCAAGCACCGACCGCGCACACCCGCTACCAGAGGCACGGGGCAGTCGAGCAGCGCCTCCACCGTCGCCAGGAACTCCGGGATCAGCTGCTCGTGGGCCGGTGGCAGGTGCTCGCCCACATCCGCGCCAGCAGAGAAGTGTTTGCCGCCCGCCAGGAAAACCACGACCCGCACCGATTCGTCCCCACTCACCCGGCCCAACGCGTCCCGCAGCTCGGCCATCACCGCTCGCGTCAGGATGTTCACCGGCGGGTGGTCCAGCGTCAGGCGGGCGATGCCGGCGGAGAATTCGACGTGGACTGTGTTGCATGCCGCTGCATCGGTGCCGGACGACAGGGGGCGACCGGAGGGCGACGAAGGGACGACGGTCGTCTCCTGTCGCCTCACGTCGCCTCCCGTCGCCTGCGATCGCCCGTCATCGCCCGTCTTCGCCCGTCGTCGCCCGCCCATTAGATCCCTCCCAACAACTGCCCGCCATCCACCGGCAGCACCACCCCCGTGATGAACCCCGCCGCCTCGCTGCACAGGAACCGCACGGCCGCCGCGACCTCGGCCGGCCGCCCGATCCGCCCCAACGGCGTCCGCGCTACCGCACGCTCGTGGACGTCCTCCGGCAGGCCGCGCGTCATGTCCGTCGCGATGAATCCGGGCGCCACGACGTTCACCGTGACACGATCGCGTGCCAGCTCGACGGCGAGCGAGCGGGCCAGTCCGATCAGGCCGGCCTTGGACGCCGCGTAGTTCCCCTGCCCGAAGTTGCCCCGCACCGCGTTAATGGACGACACCAGCACGATGCGCCCGCACGACGACCGGCGCAGGCGCGCCGCGGCGGCGCGCACCGTATTAAACGCGCCCGTGAGGTTGACGTGCAGCACGTCGCTCCACTCGGCGTCCGACATCTTCCAGCTCACACGGTCGCGGATGATGCCGGCGCAGCAGACGACCCAATCGAGTCCGCCGCGCTCCCGCTCGATGCGCTCCACGGCGTGACCCAGCGCAACCGCGTCGCGCACGTCGGCTTCGATCTCGGTATCCGCCGGCCCGCCCGGATGCGCGAACTCGAGGTCGAGGGCGGCCACCCAGGCGTCGGGCGCCAACGCCTCCACCACCGCGCGGCCGATGCCGCGGCCGCCGCCGGTTACGAGAGCGGCCGGCCGCATGCGCCGCAGAACGTGTGATCGGCGGGAAGTCCGGTCGCGCCGCAGCCGTCGCACGCCTTGAGCGGCGCGCCCCAGGCCGCCTCGGACGAGCGTCCCTCCGCTGCCCGCTGCCGCAACAGGCCGTAGCGGGGCGGTCGCTTCTCTACGAACGCCTGCATACCCTCGAGCGGCTCCCAGCACGCGTAATGCAGCGCGAGCCAGTCCTGCGCGTGCCGCACCGTGGAGTGCCAGGCGAGGTCCTTCCAGAAACTCACCTGCTGCTTGGTGTAGCGCGTACACTCAGGGAAGGTCTCGAGCAGCCGCTTCACGACGTCATCCACCTGCGCGTCGAGCCGCGACAGGTCGATCGTGTACTCGTCCTTCCGCTGCTGGGCGAGCCGGATCTCATCGGCGCTCGCGTGCTCGATCCACGCATCGCCGCGGCGCACGGACGGGGCGACCCAGTTCACCAGCCCCCAGGCGAGCGCCTGCTCGGCGGAGATCGGCTCGTTCAGCATGAGGATCTGACGCGCCCGCTTGTCGCCGGCCACGATGGGGAGCCACTGCGTCGAGCCGCCGCACGCGACGGAGCCCACGTGCGTGCCCACCTGCTTGATGTAGGTGTGCTGTGCCATCACCGTGAGATCGCACGCCAGCTGGCTCTCGTTGCCGCCGCCCACGGCCATCCCGTTGAGCCGCGCGACGACCGGCTTGCCGGCATTGGTGATGCTCTCGATGTAGGCCCGGAACAGCCCCATATACTTCCAGTAGTCGCGCGGCGTGGCGACGTAGCTCGCCGCATACTCCTTCACGTCGCCACCCGTGCAGAACGCCCGGTCGCCGGCGCCGGTGTACACGATCGCCCCCACCGCGTCGTCGAAGCTCGCGTCGCGGAACGCCGCCGCGAGCTCCTCCAGCGTGTGCGTGGAGTACGCGTTGTAGTTGTGCGGCCGGTTGAGCGTGATCCGCGCGACGCCGTCGGCTTTGGCGTACAGGATCTCGTCGAAGGCAAACTCCGCCGCGGCGCGTGACCGGAAGGCCCGCGTCATCGTGCTCTGCGACATGTCAGTCCTCCCACCAGGTGCTCCGCGAATTGCCGGCCCAGCTCCGCGCCGCCCACCGGTCCCTCGGGGCGGTACCACCGGGCGATCCAGTTGATGGCGCCGAGGATGGCGAACACGGCGACCTTGGGGCTCACGGCGGCGAATTCCCCGCGGCGGACGCCCTCTTCGATGATGGCCCGCAGTTGCCGCTCATACGCGTCGCGCGCGGCGATCACGCGCCGCTCGTGCCCCGGGGACAGCGCGCCGACGTCGAACGCGAACGGCGAGCCCTGCAGCGTATCCGTCATGAGCCGCACGTGCTCGCGAATGACGTGCGCCAGCTGCTCCGCCGCCGTGCCGTACCCACGGCGGGCTTCCTCGATCAGCCGTCCCACCTCGAGCAACGACTCGCGGTGGCAGGCGTAGAGGATGGCTTCTTTGTCGGGGAAGTAGTGGTACAGCGCCGTCTTACGGACGCCCACTCGGGCGGCGATGTCATCGAGCGTGGTGGCGTGATAGCCCTGGTCGCGAAACGCCCGCAGCGCCGCCTCGAGGATCTCGGCGCGGCGCCGGCGACGCTTGGCGCGCACGTGCGGCGACGGAAGGGCCGGGCTCCCCACGGCAGACATGCGCAGGACCTCCGGGTCGGTGGAATTTGAACGCAGGTTCAAAATCCGACCCGGAGTTTGAATTGTTAATGAAACCCGACTGAAGAAGCGGCCTGGCCCAGGAAAGCACTGTTAGCGCACCTCCGCGAATCGCGCGGTGAAGTGGCGCAGCACCGGTGGGTCGTTGGTCATGCGCAGGCCCACGAGCGTATGTCGGCATTCGAACAACGCCGCGCTCGCCTCGACCACGTAGTCGATGTGGCTCTGCGTGTACACCCGCCGCGGAATCGCGAGACGCACGAGCTCCGTGGCGCCCCGCCCGCCATGGAATACGCTGCCGATCTCGCAAGCCCGGATGCCGCCCTGCCGGTATAGCCCGCACACCAGCGCCTGACCGGGGAACTGATGACGCGGGATGTGCGGCGCGAGATGCGCCGCGTCCACGTAGATGGCATGGCCCCCGGGCGGCTCCACGATCTGATACCCGATGGTCCGCAGCTTCTCGCCGAGGTACTCCGTGGACCGGATGCGGTAGGCCAGGTAGTCCTCGTGCACCACCTCCTCGAACCCCTGCGCCATCGCCTCGAGGTCGCGGCCCGCAAGCCCGCCGTAGGTCACGAACCCCTCGGTGAGGATCAACAGCGCGTCCGCCCGCTGCGCCAGGGCCGGGTCCCGGATCAGCAGGACGCCGCCGATGTTCACCAGGCCGTCTTTCTTGGCGCTGATCGTCGCGCCATCGGCGAGATCGAACATGTCGCGCACGATGTCCCGCACCGCTCGACCCTGCTGGCCGGGCTCGCGCAGCTTGATGAAATAGGCGTTCTCGGCGAACCGGCAGGCGTCGAGATAGAGCGGGATGCCGTAGCGATCGCATACCGCCCGCACGGCCCGCAGGTTCTCCAAGCTCACCGGCTGGCCGCCGCCCGTGTTGTCGGTCACTGTCACCATGCACAGGGGAATGCACTCGGCGCCCACGCGCTCGATCAGCTCCACCAGCGCCTCGACGTTCATGTTCCCCTTGAACGGGTGGAACGCCTGCGGATCACGGGCTTCGGGGATCGGCAGATCCACGGCCTCCGCAGCCGAGTGCTCCACATTCGCGCGCGTCGTATCGAAGTGGCTGTTGTTCGGGATGACTTTCCCCTTCCCGCCCACCAGCTCGAACAGAATCCGCTCACTCGCCCGGCCCTGATGCGTGGGCAGGATGTGCTCGAACCCCGTGAGTTCCCGCAGGCGTTCCTGAAACCGGTAGAAACTCTCGGCCCCCGCGTACGATTCGTCGCCCTGCATGATGCCGGCCCACTGGAGGCTGCTCATGGCGCCGGTGCCGGAGTCGGTGAGGAGATCGATCAGTACGTCGCGCGCCGGGATGTTGAAGACGTTGAACGCGGCCTCGCGCAGAATGCGCTCCCGCTGCTCGCGCGTGGTCATGCGCAGCGGCTCGACCACCTTAATGCGGAACGGCTCGATGATGGTCTTCATGGCGTTTGCCCGTACCCTTTCAGCACCAACGCGCGGCGTTCGGGATCGTACGTGATGAGCGCCACCTGCCGTGGCTCCAGCTCCAGGCGCTCACTGAACTGCAGGACGGCCGGCGTCTCCTGGACGCGCCCCGCACGACCCTCTCGCACGGCGCTATCCTCGCCTCCCGTCGCCCGTTCGTCGCCCCCCGTCGTCCCTTCGTCGCCCCCCGTCGCCCCCCTCAGGGAGTCCTCCCTCACGAACGCAACATCCAGCACACGGACGCCCGGCGGCGCAGGGATCTCGTGAAAGACGTACAACGGCCGATCCGCCCGCGCGCCCCGCGGCTCGACCGTTTCATCGGCGACGGTGTCCCCATCGAGCACCACGCGCAGACGATAGGCGAGCACCCGACCTTCGCACACTTCCTCCCGCCGCATGTGCGCCGGCAGCTGCGCTTGCTCTTCAGTCGTGAGCCTGCGGCACTCATCCACCCGCTTGCTGCGGGTCCGCCACGTGAGGCGGATCACGGCGTGCGCCGGTGGCTCCGGCGGGTAGGGGACCTGTGACAGCGCACCCAGCCCCACGATGGCCGCCAGCGCCAGGACTCCCCCAACCACTCGCATCCCGCTGGTCATCGTTCGAGCACCTCTTCCGCCGGTCGCTCACATTCGATGTCCAGCTCGACGCGGTCTTCAGGCCGCGCCACCTCGAGCGCGCCGATGTCGCGCTGGAACGTCCGGAGCGCGGCACGAACGGTCGCCCGTTCCCCGAGTCCGGCGTACACCAGCCGCACGCGCCGCCGGTCCACGCGCGGCTTGAGCTCGGCCTCGCGGTCGTGGTACAGCCGCTGCTCCAGCCACTTCGGCCCTTCGCGGTGCCAGCAATCCCGCGGCGGGCAGGACACGATCAACACGCCGCCCGCGCCGGAGCGCACGAGGTACTCCACGACGGACGTGTGCATGCTGCCGGCGCAGTCCACGGGGATGACGGGAGCGCCCTGAAACTCAGGGCTCGCGGCGACGCCACCGGCACCCCGCGTGCAGGCCACGACGACCACCTGCGCGTCCAGCGCGTTCCGCGAGACGAACGCCCGCACCGCGGCGAGCTGATCGCGCCCGGTGCGGACGGGCGGACCCACACCCATCGGCGCGCAAGAACCGGCGCAGATGCCGCAACTCACGCACAACGCGGGATCCACCCGCGCCACCCGCTCCTCCCGCGCATCGGCGCGCGGCACCATCGCGATCGCCTCGTAGGGACAGTCCACCCAGCATTGCGTGCAACCGGTGCACAGGCGCTCGTTCACCACGGACGGGGCGGGCCGGGCTTCCAGGGCCGGTCGCGCCCACCAGGGCACGAGCAGGACCACGCCCGAAAACGCGCTGCTCGACAGCCACACGGACCAGGCGGGCATCGCCTGACTCACCGGCAGCCAGAACGAGTAGAACACGTCGAGCGGGGCGGTGTCCGGCAGCCGGAAGAGATCGGCCGCCGGCCCCAACGCCGCCGGCCACAGCACGGACATCGCCAGCAATGCGCCGGTCACGGTCCAGGACAGTCCCCGCGGCGGCAGTAGGCCCGCTCGGGCGACGCGCGACACGTGCACCCACAGGCCGAGACCCATGCCCACGGGCAGGGCGACGTGCAGAAACAGGTTCAGGAAGAAGAATGCGCCCGGCAGCTCGCGCTCGCCCACGAACGTGCGGGCGATCGGCTCCGAGAACAGCGGCAGGAGATCGAGCAGGCGCGCGCCCTCGCGCGCCAGCAGCAGCCCCTGGACGTCCCATACCATCACGTATCCGGTCCAGCCACTCACGAACAGCACGAACAGCATGACGAGGCCCGAGACCCACGCAAGCGCGCGCGGGCCCCAGGAGCGTTCCTGCGCGAACATGCGGAACATGTGAATCAGGACCGCCACCACCGCGGCATCCGACGCGTAGCGATGGAGCGAGCGCATCCAGCTGCCGAGCCACCACTGATCAGCCAGCCGCTCAACGGACGCGTATGGCGCACCGATCCGGTAGAAGAACAACAGATAGATCCCGGTGACCAGGATGATCAGCAACAGGACGACCACCACCGCGCCGGAGTGATACAGGGGATTGAACCGCCAGGTGTACAGGCGGTTCATGAGACCGTCGGCGGGCGCTAACAGGCTCTGTGCGAGCCGGCGAGTTCGGTCCGTGAAAGGCGTCACGCGACCGAAGTGTAGAAAGCCCGCACGCCCGTGCCAAGAAACTTCAGGGAATCTTCACACACCGTTATTCGGACATTCAGATGATGAAAGCGACAATACGCGCGTCGCACGGAGCGATCCGGAGGCGGGTGTGCTGTCGAGTACGTCGGAATACGCGCTCAAAGCGGTCCTCTATCTGGCCGAGCACGACGGCGGCACGCCGGTGCGGGTGGGCCAGATGTCGGAGGCGCTGCGCATCCCGCGCAACTACCTGGCCAAGATCCTCCACGAGCTGGCGCGGAGCGGCGTGCTGGTGTCGGCCCGCGGCAAGCACGGCGGGTTCCGGCTGGGGCGGCGAGCGGCGGAGATCTCCCTGCTCGCCATCGTCGGTCGGTTCGACCGGCTCGAGGCGCGGCGCGCCTGTCTGCTGGGACGGCGGTCGTGCAGCGACCGCCATCCCTGCCCGGCGCACTCACGGTGGAAAGCGTTGTCGGAGCAAACAGCGGCGTTCTTTCGGGACACGACCGTTGCAGACCTGTTGGAGGGCGCTGAACTGGTCGCGTGAAATCGCGCGACAAACGAGGAGGAGCGGATGGCTGACGAGCGCACTGGACCCCCTGGTGGGAGCGGCGAGCCGCCGCTCGGACAACGGCTGTACGACAACTGGTTCCTGCTGCTCGTGGCGGGGATTCTCGTCATGGTGGTCTTCTACACGCTGTGGGGACTGCTGGAGGTGACCTCGCTTCCGCAGTCCACCCTGCCCTGAGGAGGGACACGTGAACAGCGGCATTGAATCACCCAAGGGCGTGTGGTGGAAGCCCGCCCACCGCACCGAAAAGCTTTGGGTAGGGATCGCCTTCGCCTGGTGCATGGTGCTCTTCGCGATGATGCCCCTGTGGCATCTGCGCGGCGGCCAGAACCCCTCAGGTATCAGGGGCAAGACGACGCCCCAGGCATTCATGGCCCGCACCCAGGAGTTCATCCGCACCTATCAGGTGGGCACGGAGAGCGGCATCCCGGTCGTGGAGCCGCCGCCGGGCAGCGACATCTACCTGATGGCAATGATGTGGAGCTGGCAGCCGGTGCTGCGACTCCGGAAAGGGGCGCAGTACACGTTGCACCTGTCATCGCTGGACCTGAACCACGGGTTCTCGCTCCATCCGTTCAACCTGAACTTCCAGGTGGTTCCCGGCTACGACTACGGCCTGCGCGTGACCCCCACGGAAGCGGGCGACTTCCGGATCATCTGCAACGAGTTCTGCGGCATCGGCCATCATCTGATGCTCGGCAAGGTCATCGTGGTGGATGACCAGGCGCCGGCCGGCGCGGCCGCGGGAGGCAACCAATGACGCTCTTCCGTACCTGCCCGACCACGGGCCTCAAGGTGGACCCCCAGGCCGACGCCTTGATCAAGGCGAACGCAGTGGTGGCCACCGTGGCGCTGCTGATCGGCGGCGTGTCCGCGATTCTCGTGCTCCTCACCCGGTGGCAGGCCGTGCACCTCCTGCCCGCGGACTGGTTCTACCGCCTGCTCACGATTCACGGGATGAACATGCTGATCTTCTTCATCCTGTTCTTCGAGATGGCGGTGCTGTACTTCGCCGGCGCGGTGCTGCTCAACTCCCGTGTGGCGGCGCCGAAGGTGGGCTGGACGGCGTTCGCCCTGATGGTGCTCGGCGCCGGCATGATCGAGTGGACGATGTTCACGGGTCAGGCAGACGTCCTGTTCACGTCGTACGTCCCGCTCAAGGCCACGCCCTGGTATTACCTCGGCGTGATTCTGTTCGCGGTGGGCGCGCTGGTGGTCACTATCCTCTTCTTCGCCACGCTCGTCGTGGCCAAGCGCGAGCGCACCTACCAGGGCTCCGTGCCGCTGGTGACGTTCGGGGCGGCCACGGCGGCGATCATCGCCGTGATCACGCTCGGTCACGGAGCGGCCATCTACATCCCGACGTTCCTCTGGTCGCTCGGCATCGGCAATGTGGACGCCGAGGTGTACCGCATGGTGTGGTGGGGGCTGGGGCACTCCTCGCAGCAGATCAACGTCGCGGCGATGGTCTCCATCTGGTACCTGCTGGGCGCCCTCACGATCGGGTCCGTCGTGATCAACGAGAAGATCAGCCGTACGGCCTTCGTGCTCTACGTGCTGTTCATCTCGATGGCCTCGGCGCACCACCTGCTGGTCGATCCCGGCTTCTCGCCGTCGTGGAAGGTGTGGAACACGAGTTACGCGATGTACCTCGCCGTGCTCGCGAGCATGATCCACGGGTTCACGGTGCCGGCGGGTATCGAGTTGGGCCAGCGGCTGCGGGGCTACACCAAGGGCATGTTCGACTGGCTGCGGCGCGCCCCGTGGAGCGACCCGGGATTCAGCTCGCTCATCTTCTCGATCATCATCTTCGGATTCGTGGGCGGCATCACCGGCGTGACGTTCGGCACGGAGCAAATCAACATCATCGCGCACAACACGCTGCGCGTGCCGGGCCATTTCCACGCCACCGTGGTTGCCGGCACGGCGTTGGCGTTCATGGGCGTCACGTACTACGTGATCCCGTTGATCTTCCGCAAGAAGGTGGCGTTTTACCCGCTGGCGAAGATTCAACCGTACGTGTTCGCGATCGGCATGCTCATCTTCTCGGTGGCAATGACGTTCGCCGGCACGTTCGGCGTGCCGCGGCGGCATTGGGACATCACGTTCCAGCAGGCGCCGTTCGATCTGCAATTCTCTGCGAGCGTGGATCTCGTCATCGCAGTGATGGGAGTGGGCGGGCTGATCGCCGCCGTCGGCGGCGGCATCTATATCCTGGTCACCGTGTGGTCGGTGTTCTTCGGCCAGCCGGTGGAGGAGGTGAAGGCCTGATGTCAATGCACGGACTTCCCGGCGGGGTCACC
>JACQHC010000196.1 GCA_016199245.1 Gemmatimonadota bacterium
CTTCTCAGCGCTGAGATAGTCCCATCGTCGAACCCATCGGGTCGCGCCAGAACCGCGACCGTGGACCAGCCGTGTGCCACGACCAACCCCCGCTCCGCCGCGTGCGGGCCGATCTCGCGCAGCGCGGCGGCGGCCGTCAGAATCGAGCGCACGGCTGCGCGTGGGGGCAGGCTGATCCACTGTGTCACGGCCAGCGTTCCACCGGGCGCCAGCCGGCGGAGGTACAGGACATACGCTTCCACGGTGTGTCCGAAGTCCTCGCTCAACGCCTGCAGGCCGCCGGTGCCGCTTCCGAGTCGCCCTGCTGAGCCGATCATCACCAGATCGAACGCACGGCGGGCGCGCGTGAGGGTCGCGCGCGCATCGCCGAATGCGACCCGCACCCGCGGGTCGGCGTACGGCGTTGGCGCGTCAGACGGCGCGAGTCGATGAGCCAACTCGACGACACCGGGATGGAATTCAACGGCCAGGACGCTGTCGGCGCCGTGCGCCAGCGCCATCTGGACGTCGAGCCCTCCCTCTGCTCCCAGAACGGCCACGCGGCGGGGGCCCAGGGCAAACGGCAGCGCCGCCGGAAGCCAGCCGACCATGTCAGCCCCGTTCCCTCGCGGGTCCGTGACGGCGCCCACGTTCTCCCCGTCCACGAACAGCCCGATTTGCTGAGGGAACGTGCCGGCGTAGCCGAGCGAGAGCCCGGGAGCGTAGCGGAAGGCAGGCGCGCGCACGGCAACCAACCAGCCCAGCGGGCTGTGTCGCTCCGCCACGCGACGCGCCTCCGGGTACGCGGTGACCTGCGGTAGCCCTTTGTACGGGTTGACCCGGGCATCCGGCCCGGCGCCGAGCATACAGCCGACCGCGACGGCCGCGCCGGCGAGGCTCGAGAGCAGAAAGCGAAGCCGGCGCGTGAGGATGATCAGCGCTGCGGCGGCCGCACAGGCGGGAAGGAAGACGGCTCGATCGGCCGGGAGCAGCCAGAGCACGGCGACCGTCAAGGCCGAACCCAGCGCCGCTCCGATGAAACTCGCCCCGTATAACCCGCCCGGTCGCCGGACAGCGAGACGGATGGCCAGCAGGATCGCCAGCGAGACCGCCGCGAACGGCGCGGCGAGCGTCACGTACAGACCGGCCAGCAGTGGCCATTGGGCAGGGTCCCACACAATGCGTGCCACGTCGAGCGGAATCGCCCGGGCGAGGAGAGGCGAGACGGCCAGGAGGGGAGCGGCGGACGCGCTGGAGCGGGCGAGCCACTCCCGCGCGCGCTCCGCCGCCGGGTCGGCCAGGGCGAGCGCCGTTCCGCTCAGGCCGAACCCCAGCATCGCGATGCTGATCGCCATCGCGGCGAAATGATGGAACTGCTCGATGGCGAAGAGGCGAATCAACAGCACTTCGTACGCGAGACTTGCGCCGGACAAGAGCGCGACGGCGATGGCGAGGCCGCTCGTCACCGCCTCACCGCAGGCCGGATACGAGCGGTACGAAGCGGACCGGCAGGAGCGTCTCCGTGCGGATCTCGCCCCGCGCGCCTTTCTCCACCAGGACGAGGTTCTGCACGCCGTAGATGCTGCCGACGGGAATCACCAGACGTCCACCGGGCCGGAGCTGCTCCACCAGCGCAGGTGGAATGTACCCCGCGGCTGCGGTGACGATCACGGCATCGAACGGTGCCGCTTCGGGCCAGCCGGCATGGCCGTCGGCGTGACGCACGGTGACCGTCGTGTATCCCAAGCGCCGCAGTCGATCCGCCGCCGGCTCGGCGAGCGCGCCGATGATCTCGACGGTATAGACCGTCGCTCCGGCTTCCGCGAGCACGGCGGCCTGATAGCCGGAGCCCGTCCCCACCTCCAGAACCCTCATGCCGCGATGGGGGCGGAGGAGTTCCGTCATGTAGGCGACGATGTAGGGTTGGGAAATGGTCTGGCCGTGCCCGATCGGCAACGGGTGGTCGCCGTACGCCTGCCTGCGAAGGTCGGGCGGAACGAATTCATGCCGCGGAACGGTTCGCATGGCGCGGAGCGTCGCGGTATCCGAGACGCCCAGCGCGGCGATCTGCGTCCGCACCATCTCCAGCCGCTCGGTCGTCGCGCGATCGGCCTGCGGCGGCCGGGGGGAACCCGTGACGGCGGCACCGAACAACGGGAACAGCGCCAGGTAGGACGAGCAGCGGTGTTTCACGGCGTGCCTGAGCTTCGGTTACTATTGTGCCAAGTTCCTGCCCCGCTCAGAACGGCGTCAAGGGAGTCCGTGCATGCGCCATCTCATGTTCGCCGCCACGCTGGCCTGCCACGCGGGGCGGCTCGCGGCCCAGGCCCCGGCCCTGACGGTCGAACGGATCTTCGGCTCGCGGGACTGGGCCAACGATCTCGCGAGCCTGCAGTGGGACCGCGCGACGCCCTCCTACACGACGATCGACGACGGTACGGGCGATCTCTATCGGGTGGATGCGGCCTCGGGCCGTCGGGAAGTGCTGGTTCGGGCCGCTGACCTCGTTCCACCCGGGGCCAACGCGCCCGTCGCAATCGAGGAATACGCCTTCTCCCCGGATGGATCCCAGCTGCTGATCTACGCGAACTCGGTGCGGGTTTGGCGACTCAACACCAAAGGCACCTACTACGTGTGGGACTTCACCGCCCGCCGCCTGCGGCCGATGA
>JACQHC010000195.1 GCA_016199245.1 Gemmatimonadota bacterium
GGCTGGCAGCGAGGGTGCGCGGCTGGCCGCCGAGTACATCGCGGCGGCCTGCCAGGCGCTGGGTCTCGAACCGGTGGGCCGGGCCTACTACCAGCCTGTGCCGCTGGTTGAGGCGACCATTCGGAGCGGCACGCTTGTCGTCACGTCGGAAACGGAGCGCTCGGTTTTCGAATCCCCGCGCGACTTCGTGGCCGACCTCGGAGGAGGGCCGTCCCTGGCGGGATTCGGTGGGCCAACCGTGTTCCTTGAGGCGCCGCTCAGGCCGGTGACCGACGTCCGGAACGCCGTCGCGATTGCGGAGGCGATCCGTGATCGCGCCGCGCTGGACAGCCTGGCTGTCCGGGGAGCGGCGGGACTGGTGCTCACGGTCACGGATCCGCGGCAGTACGATCTGTTTGCGCGCAGTCGGGGTGAGACCCGCCTAGTCCTGGATGGTGGGGAGGCGCCGTCCTCGTTGCTCCGGGCGCTGCCGACGGTTGCGGCCGGGCCCGCCGCGTCGGCCGCGATCCTCCGAGGGCGCCGCGTCGGCGAATCGTCGGACGGTCCCCTCGGCGGTCGCGTGGACGTGAGCCTGGATGTCGTGCGCACGAGCGCTCCCGACAACAATGTCGCCTGCCTGAGACCAGGCACGGACCCGCGGGCCCGGGACACCGCGATCGTGCTGACGGCCCATTTCGACCACCTGGGGATCGGGTTGCCCGACGCCCACGCGGACTCGGTGTACAACGGCTTCTCCGACAACGCGGCGGGCGTCGCGATGCTACTCGGAATCGCCAGCGCCGTGCGGAGGCCCGACCGGGCTCCACGTCATAGCATGCTGTTTCTTTTCTGCACCGCCGAAGAGCAGGGTCTCCTCGGGTCCGACTACTACACGGCTCATCCAGTATGGCCGCTGGAGCGCACGCTGGCCGTGATCAACCTGGATGCTGGCGCGCCGCCGGGACCGCCTTCCAGCTGGCGCCTGGCCGGCATTCCGGGGTCGCAACTGGCGACCCTGGCGACCGACGTCGCGCTCGCGCACGGGTGGAGCGCCACGGTGTCGCAGGCGACGCCGAACTCGGACCACTATCCCTTTCTTCGTGCAGGCGTCCCCGCGGTGTTCGTCATTCCCGGCCCTGGGCCCTACGAGGGGATGTCCGTGGATAGCTCCCGGGCGCTGAAGGCGCGCTGGGACGCCTACCACCAGCCGGGGGACGGATGGTTCCCGGAATTCCCGCTCGCCGGACTCGCCCGATACGCCGACTACGCACTGCTAATCGCCAATGCGCTTGATCGTGGCTTGACGGAGCCGGGCGACCGTGTGTTTCAGCGCGGTCGCGGGCGCCCGTAACGCCGACGGCCGGTGTCGATCGTGTGGCCCCGTGACTCCCTGGTCTCTAACATTCAGGCCACTTTTGCGGCGCCACCATCCTGACTTCGTGAACCTCCACGACCGTCTTCCGTGTACCGCTGGCCGGGCGAGTCGGGCGGAGCCGGCCGCGTGATCGCTCTGCCGGCGCGCAGCATCGTCCGCTTTCGGTTTCCCATCATCGCGTTCTGGGCCGTCGTGGCGGTGCTGGCGATTCCCGCCGCGCGCCGGGCCGGGAACGTGCTGCGGGTCGAGGGACAAGCGTCCCAGACGGAATCGGAGCAGGTCTATCGGCTCGTGCGCGAGGCGTTCGCGCAGCCGATCGCCCAGTACTTCGCGATCACGGTTCAGGGACCCATACCGGTCGACAGCGCGCCGTTCGCCGCGCTCATCGACGAGCTGGCGCGCGACGTGCGCGCGGAGCCGTACATCCGCCAGGTGATCTCGTTCCGCGACGCGGACGATGAGATGTTGGTGAGCCCCGAGCGGAGATCGACGTTCCTGGTCGCCGTGCTCACGGCGGAAGAGTCGGGCACGGCGCTGCTCCGCACTCGCGACGTCCGCGCGCTCGTACAGAGGGTCATGAACCGGCATTCCCCGCGCGACGGCTACGAAACGCACGTCACGGGCGCGCCTGCCGTGGAGTACGACGTGCGAACCACCAGCGTCGAAGACGCGCGGCGCGGCGAGCAGCGATCGCTGCCGCTGGCCGCCCTCGTGCTGGTGCTCGCGTTCGGGGCGCTCGCGGCGGCGGTGCTGCCGCTGGTCATCGGCGTGTTCGCGATCGTCTGCGCGCTCGCCCTGGTGTACGTCGCCGCGCAGTTCCACCCGATGTCCGTGTTCGTGTTGAACCTGATCTCCATGATCGGGCTGGGCGTGGGAATCGACTATTCGCTGCTCATCGTGACTCGCTTCCGGGAGGAGTTGAACCGTGGTCAGCCGACGCGCGAGGCGACGCTGCGCACGATCGCCACCGCCGGGCGCGCGGTGGTCACGAGCGGGCTCACGGTCGTCGTGGGGCTCGGCGGGCTGCTCGTCATCCCGCTGCCCGAGACGCGCTCGATAGCCATCGGCGGGGTCTTCGTTGTGGCCGCGGCCGTGGCCCTGTCGGTCACGCTGCTCCCCGCCGCTCTGTCGTTACTCGGGCGGGAGATCGATCGCCCACGCTGGCTGGCCCGCCGGCTCGCGTGGTACCACGCGCCGTTCGGCTGGGAGCGCTGGGCCCGGTGGCTGGGCCATCACCCCTGGCGCGCGATCACGATCGGCGGCATCACCGTGGCAGCGATCACCTGGCCGTTGCTCGGCATTCGGATCGGGCTGCCGCGGGCCGGGTGGTTCCCGGCAGGTACGGACTCCGATCGCGGCGCCGACGTGCTGGACCAGATGGGGGCGCGGGGGGCGGTGCAGCCGGTTCGCGTGATCGTGCGGGCGCCTGACGGCAAACGGATCGTGGCCGCGCGCTACCTGCGCGGCCTCAGACGGCTGTCCGATACGGTCCGCGAGGACCCGCGCGTGGCCCGCGTGCGGAGCGTCGTGGACATCGAGCCCGGGCTGTCCGTGCTGGAATACTCGATGTTGTACTCCGACGTCGCGCGCGCTCGCAAGCGGCATCCGGAATTCCTCGGCGCTTTCCTGTCACCCGACAATCGTGTCGCTCTGATGGACATCCAGCTCGCCGATACGACCTCGCTCCTCACGGCCATGGACGTCGTGCGAGATCTCCGCCGCGTCCGCGGGACCGTGGCTGGGCTCGATTCCGTGGACGTGCTGGTCGGCGGGTTTGTCGCGTCCGGCGTGGACCTTCAGACACAACTGCTGCTGCGGTTCCCGCTGCTCATTGCTGTGGTGCTCGTCACGACCGCGGTCATGCTGTTCGTCGCCTTTCAGTCCGTGCTGGTGCCGATCAAGGCCGTCGTCATGAATTGCCTGTCGGTGGGGGGTGCGTTCGGCTTGATCGTCCTGGTGTTTCAGCACGGAGTCGGGGCGACCCTGTTCCACCTCTCCGCGGGCACCGGAGCCATCTACGTGCTCGTACCGGTGCTGGTGTTCGCCGTGGTGTTCGGCCTGTCGATGGACTACGAGGTCTTCCTGCTCTCCCGCGTGAAGGAAGCGTTCGACCGGACTGGCCGGAACGATCAGGCAACCATGGAGGGCCTGAGCGCCACCGCGTCCACGATTACCAGCGCGGCGCTGATCATGATCATCGTGTTTGGCGCGTTCAGTCTGGCCAAGGTGCTGGCCGTCCAGCTGATCGGGTTCGGGTTAGCCGTCGCGGTGTTTCTGGACGCAACGTTGATCCGGATGGTGCTCGTGCCGGCGATCATGCACATCGCGGGGCGGTGGAACTGGTGGCCGGGCGTGAGCGAGCGACAGGATCCCAAAGGCTGAAGAGCAGGGGCTCAGTCGGTCCTGGCTTCCTCCACTGCCCGCAGAATCGCCGCTACACGTCTGTTCCTCGCCCGCCGGATCTGAGCCGATTGACCGGTGTAGGCGGCCCCGATGGCGCGAATCAGCCGCTGCTGGTCTGCCGGCTCGAGCTTGGCCCACCCCGCGAGGTCCGCCCAGTAAACCTCTTGCTCCTGGCACAGCGTCTGGAAGAACCCCGCGGCCTGCTGCTCACCCGCCGCGAGGTGATGGGTCAGGTGCGGTCCGCCCGCTGCCCAAACGAGCGCTGGTCCCACCGAAACCGCGCGGTCCAGATCGTCCACGTCGATGACGCCTTGCAGCACCAGGTCGATCGCCTCGCGCCACACGGCGGCCGCGATCCTGCTCGCCACGTTGCCGGGCACGGACTTCTTGATGATCACGGGGATGCGACCGAGCGCGCGCAGCCAGCCCTTAATCACTTCGAGCAGCGTAGTGTCGGTGTGCGGGCCCGGCACGAGCTCCACGAGGGGGATCAGCTCCGGAGGATTGAGCGGGTGCGCCACGAGACAGCGATCCGGCCGGCGGCACCGGGCTGCGATGTCCTTCGTGGTGAGGCGACTGGAGGAACTGGTGACGGCGCGCGCCTTGGGCGCCACCGATTCGAACGCCTCGAACACCTTCTGCTTGGCCTGCAGGTCCTCGTCGATCGACTCGATGATCCACTGGGCGTCCGCGCACGCCTGCAGCAAGCTGCGGCCGACCGTGAGGCCGGCAATGCCCCGCTCGATGGCGTCTTCATCCGCTCGCTCGAGGGCTGCCAGAGCGCGGGCCCGACCGGCCACAATGGCCGGCGCCCCGTCCATCGCCGTAGCCGAGTTGTCGAACAGGGTGACCGGCCAACCCGCGGCCACGCACAGGGAGGCCCACCCTCGGCCGATCTCACCCACCCCCACCACAGCGACCCGTACTTGTCCGGAGGTCATTCTGATCTCCCCAGTCGTTGCTGACCGCCTATATCAACACCCGCTCCAGCAGCTCCAACATCCGCCCGACGTCCGCGCTCACGGCGACGTGAACGGGGATGCCACGCGATTCCTCCCTTGTATGCCCGCGATCCACGTCCTCGTCAAGGCTCACGACGAGGGGGATGTCGCGCACCTCCAACACCTCGGGGTCCAAAAGAGCGCCGACCGCGAGCGCGTCATGGACCAACACTCCATTGATGCCGCGCCGTTCCCGGTCGTATCGCAGGGCACACGCCAGCGCGGCACCCAGCCAGGCGGCCAGGGGATTCCCGGACCGACGGGCGCGCTCCACGACCCGGTCAGGCACGGCCATGTGCCGGCTCGCGTCGAGGCCGACCATGGTCGTGGGGAGGCTGGCACGGAGGATCCGATCGGCGGCCTCAGGATCGCACCAGGTATTGAAGTCCGCCCGCCGCTCGCGGTCGAGGTCGATTCCCACGTTGCCGAACATGCCAACATGCCGCGCCAGACGGCGGCGCACGAGGTCCGGCGCGCGCTCGACGGCCGCGGCCAGATTCGTGAGCGGGCCCATAGTGAGGAGCGTGACCAGGCCCGTCTCGCCGGCCAGGACGTCGGCAATAACGGCCGGAACGGGTGCGACGGGTGCGGCCGGGGGCACGGGCGCGTCGCCTGCTCCGTCTGGCCCGTGGCGCACCGGTGCCGTGTGGGCGGTGCGCCGCAGCGGAGCGGCTGACCCCGGCAGGACGGGCACGTCGGATCGGCCGGCGAGCCTGAGGACCTCTCGGGCGTTGCGAGTGGTGGCCTCGAGTGACGCATTGCCGTACGTGGTCGTCACGGCAGCGAGATCGAAATCCGGCGAGACTGCGGCGAGCGCCAAAGCGACCAGGTCGTCGACTCCCGGATCGGTGTCAATGACCACCCGCATGCGGTGTCGAGCCACGTGCATGGCTGCTGGCGGTCCCCTCCTGTACGACCTATGCTTCTGGTTGGAGAGTCGCTTCGGCGTGACCGCAACGGTATTGCTTGGAACGCAGGGGTGGAACTACCCGGCCTGGGTGGGACCGTTCTATCCGCTCGGGACGCGACAGGCTGATTGGCTCGGGACCTACACGAGAGCGTTCTCGACGGTCGAGGTGGACTCGACCTTCTACGCGGTCCCCACGGAGCCGGTGGTGGCGGCCTGGCGGGCGCGGGCACCGGACGGTTTTCTGTTCTCGCTCAAAATACCTCAGGAGATCACTCACGAGCGGCGGTTGACGGACTGCGAGCCGCTCCTGACCCGATTCTGCCGCCGCGCGGCCATCCTGGGGCCGGCACTTGGTCCCCTGATGATCCAATTGAGCCCGGACTTCCGACCTGCGCAGGCGACGCACGAAACGCTCGGCGGATTCCTCGCGGTCTTGCCCCAGGGATATCGTTGGGCGATCGAGTTCCGGCACCCCGAGTGGCTGACACAGGGGACGCTGGAGGCCCTCCGCGCCCACAACGTCGCCCTGGTGCTCGCCGACTCGCGCTGGATTCGCCGCGGCGTGATACTCGATCTGGCCCTCGAGCCGACCGCCGATTTCGCGTATGTGCGCTGGATCGGGCCCAATCGCCGGTTCACCGATTACTCGCGCGTGCAAGCGGATCGTGACTACGAGATGGGCCTCTGGGCGACGGCGTTGGAGGGCCTGTCGCGCCGAGTGAAGACCGTCTTCGGCTATTTCAATAATCAATATCAGGGTCATGCACCCCATAGCGTCCGGACCATGCAACAGTACCTCGGGCAAGCGCCAGTCGAGCCCGTGACTTTGCGGGAGCAGGCCGAACTGTTCTAACATTGGGGTGCCATCCTGCCCCGGGGAGCCGCCTTGCCCGCCAATCGTGTTCTGTTTGTCGACGACGACCAGTCCGTCGTACAGGCGCTGGCCAACTTCTTCCGCCAGACGGGCCACGAGGCTTTCCAGGCGCTGAACGGCAAGGATGGGATCGCGCTGTGGGACCAGGTGCGACCCGAGGTGACGGTGCTGGACCTCCACATGCCTGGGATGTCGGGCCTGGAAGTGCTGGAAGTGCTGCGCCGCCGCGGGGCCATCGTGATCATGCTCACCGGCCATGGCGAGATCGAGCATGCCGTGCAGGCCATGAAGCTCGGCGCCGAGAACTTCCTCACCAAGCCGGTGGACATGGGGCATCTGGTCGCCGCCGTCGAGAAGGCGGCCGAGAAAGCCCGCCTGCGGCAGGAGAACGTTGAGCTCCGCGAACGGCTCACACCCAGCATGCGCCGGCGTTTGATGCGCCTGGGAGCGTTTGCGTTGCTGATTGCGGGATCCGTGCTCATCGGGCGGTGGATTGGTGGGGTGGAGGATGAGCGCCCCACGCGGCCGATCCCGGTGCCGTTCGACCAGGACACATCTACCACCACGCCGCCGGCCCCGTTGGTTCCGGGTCCAGACCCCCCGCGTCGGTGAGCGTGACGGGGCGACCCAGTATCGGCGTCGCTCTTCTGCTCGTCATCCTGCCGCTGGGTCTCCTGTCGCTGAGCGGCGTCGCCACGGCCCAGCAAAGGCGGATTCCACGCGATCTCGTCCTCGCCACCACGACGTCCGTGCGCGACGCGGGGCTGCTCGATGAGCTGCTTCCGTCCTTCGAACGGGCAGCTGCGCGGCGGGTGAAGGTGGTGGCCGTGGGGAGCGGGCAGGCGATCGAGTTGGGTCGCCGGGGCGAGGCCGATCTGCTCATCGTACACGATCCGGAGCGCGAGCGGGAGTTCATGGCGAGCGGGCTCGGGAGCGAGCGAGTCCCGCTGATGCACAACGAGTTTGTGGTTCTCGGCCCCCGTGACGACCCGGCCGCGATCCGCCGAGTGGCGCGCGTTGCGGATGCCTTCCGGGCCATCGCCGCGGCGCGAGCCCGATTTGTCTCACGCGGAGACCGGTCCGGCACCCATGCCAAAGAGACGGCGGTCTGGGCCGCCGCCGGCGTGACCCCGGGGAACGAGTGGTATCGGGAGTCGGGACAGGCCATGGGCCAGACGCTGCAAATCGCGAGTGAGCTCGGAGCGTACACGCTGTCGGACATCGGCACGTTTCTCGCTCACAAGGCGCCGTTGGAGCTGGAGATCCTGGTGGAAGGGGACACGGTGCTCCTGAACCCTTACCACATTCTCGTGCCGAATCCTGACCGATTCCCCTGGGTGGATATCCAGGGGGCTATGAAGCTGCGGGACTTCCTGCTCGCCGCGGGGACGCAGCGGCGCATCGGGGCGTTTGGAAAGCCGGAATACGGCCGGTCCCTTTTTGTGCCAGAAGTACGGTGACAAAGACGTGAGCGAGTAAGCGGTGAGGAGTGCCCCCCTCACCCTCGCTCCTCACGCCGTTCGGAATCTCACCGGCTCCGGAATCCTTGTATTTTCCCGTATGCTTCGCGTCGCCATCGGTCAAATCCGTCCCTCCAAGGGCGACTACGCCGAGAATCTCCGGCGCATCGGCGGGGTGTTGGCGCAGGTGGCGGCCTGGGAGGAGCCGCCCGCGATCATCGTGTTCCCCGAGACGGTGACCACGGGGTACTTCGTGGAAGGTGGCACTGCGGATCTCGCGGTGACGGCCGGCTCGTTGTTCCGTGACCTCGCCGCGCAACACTCGCTGTCCGGCGCACCGCCGCTCGACCTGGTCCTCGGCTTTTACGAACAGATCGATCATCGTCTGCATAACTCGGCGATGTACGCGAGCCTCGGCGGCGGCGACCCGGGAGTGCGGCACGTACACCGCAAGGTGTTCCTGCCCACGTACGGCGTGTTTGACGAGGAGCGGTTCGTAGAGCGCGGCCACGACGTACGGGCCTTCGATACGACGTGGGGACGGGCGGCGATCCTCGTGTGCGAAGACGCCTGGCACTCCCTGATGCCGACCCTCGCGGCGCTGGACCGGGCCCAGGTGGTGTTTGTGCTGGGGGCGGCGCCGGCGCGCGGAGTGGCTCCTGCCGACGCCCGGAAGGCCGCGCAGCCAGCGCCGGCGGAAAGGGCGGACGTATCCGCGGGACGGCCGGGCAGTGTCGAGCGGTGGGAGCGTCTCGTCCGGGACATCGCTGATGAGCACGGTGTGTACGTGGTGCTGGCGCAGCTCGTGGGCTTCGAAGGGGGGAAGGGGTTCCAGGGCGCGTCGACGATTATCGGCCCACGCGGCGACGTGCTGCTGCGGGCGCCTGTGTTCGACGAAGTCGTGGCTGTTGCGGAGCTCGACCTCTCGGAGGTGACGCGGGCACGGGCCGACATGCCGCTGCTCGCGGATCTGGAGACTGAGCTGCCCCACCTGCTGCGCGGTCTCACCGGAGCCAGCGCCGAGGAACGCCCGCGGGTGACCTGGGGGCCCGAAGGTCCCTGCCCGCGGTCGCCCAGGCCGGCGGCGGCGGCCAGTCATCCAGTGGTGCGTTCCGGGCACGGCGACGATCCGCTCGCCATCGACCCGGCGCTGCTCGAGCGCTGGCTGGTGGAGTTCCTGAAGGACGAGGTGACGCGGCGGCGGGGCTTTGCCACTGGGGTCGTGGGTCTATCCGGTGGCGTGGACTCTGCCGTGACCGCGTTCCTCGCTGCCCGAGCCTTCGGCGCGGGCAACGTGATCGGCGTCCGGTTGCCGTATCGCACGTCGCGGCCGGACAGCTTGGCGCACGCGCAGCAGGTCGCAGACGCGCTGAAGATCCGGCTGGAGACGATCGACATCTCCGCCGCCGTGGACGCCTACGTGGGGGCGGCCGATCCCGGAGCCGACGGCGCCCGTCGGGGCAACGTCATGGCGCGGATGCGCATGATCGCGCTGTTCGATCTGGCGGCGAAGCACAAGGCGCTGCCGCTCGGCACCGGCAACAAGACCGAGCGACTGCTCGGGTACTTCACGTGGCACGCCGACGACGCTCCGCCCGTGAACCCACTGGGCGACCTGTTCAAGACGCAGGTGCTGGCGCTCGCCCGACATCTGGGCGTGCCTGAAGCCATCGTGAACAAACCTCCGACGGCTGATCTGATCCAGGGCCAGACCGACGAGGCCGACCTCGGAATTCCCTATGCGGCGGCCGATCAAATTCTCTGCCGGCTGCTGCGTGGCGATCCCGTGAGCGCCATCGTACGGCGCGGTTTCACCGAGGCGGACGTGGATCTGGTTCGACGCCGCCTGGACTCGACGCATTGGAAACGGCGCCTGCCCACCGTCGCCATGGTGAGTCAGACGGCGGTTGGCGAGTTCTATCTGAGGCCGGTGGACTATTGAGGGGCGAAGGGCGGGGTGGGTGAAGTACTCCCGCGTGGTGGCTGTCCTGTCCGGTGGAGGCGCGAAGACCGCGGCGCACGTTGGAGCGCTCAAGGCCCTGGAGGAACGGCAACTCGTGCCGGGCCAGTACGTCGGCACGTCGATGGGGGCCGTGATTGCCGCGTGTTTCGCCAGCGGGCTCGACTACGACGCGGTCGTCAAGCGGATCGCGGTCGTCAGGCGACGCGACGTCGCCGTGCCGGCGGCCGGCGTAGTCCTGGGCCCGTTTGGGAAGACCGTGCTGCGGTCCGCGCCGCTCGAAGAAACGATCGCGCGGCTCGTGCCGGCCAGGAGCTTCGACGATCTCCGTTGCCCGCTCACCGTAACGGCCACGGATGCCGAGACCGGCGAACTCGTGCTGTTCGGCGCGGGGGGCCGGAGCGACGCCCAGCTGCACGAGGCGCTCTACGCGTCCTGCGCCCTGCCGATGTACTACGCGCCGGCGGTGATCCAGGGCCGCGCGTACATGGACGGCGGACTCAGGGCTGTGTTGCCGCTGCGCGTGGCCGAGCGGCTCGATCCCGACCTCGTGTACGCGGTCTATGCCGGCCCGTCGTTGAGCGAGCGGACGCCCGTGCGTCCCGAACGGCTTCGCGTCCTCGGCGCGCACGACAATTCTGTACGCATCCTCATCGCGTCCCAGGCGGCCGCCGAGGTCGGGGCGTGGGATGGTCGCGTGCCGCTGGTGCTCGTGCGGCCCGTCGTGGATGCCCGCGCGACGTTCGCGGTGGAGAATGTCATTCGATACGTGGAAGCGGGCTATCGTGCCGGGGTCGCGGCGCTGGAGGCGTGGGAAAAAGGGGGATGAATGATTGCAGACGGGCGATTTGCCCGCCTTGCCCTCCCGCTTCCGGCACTTCACCTTTTCGCCCATGACGTCCGCGACCAAGACACCTCCCGCCGGCGCGAGGTTCTTCACGCTGGAAGAAGCGAACCGCACGTTGCCATTCGTGCGGAAGATTGTCGGCGACATCGTTGAGGAGTACCGCCAGTGGCGCGAGAGCATCGCGCGCTATGAGTTGATCACGGCCGGCCGCCGCGCCGAGGACCCCGAGACCGACGAGCAGGAGCGACTCAGGCTGGCCGTGGACGAATCGGCGCAGCGGATCAACGGATTCATGGAAGAGTTGTCCCTCGTGGGCTGCGTGTTCAAGGGGTTCGAGGAAGGCCTGGTGGACTTTCCTTGCAAGCTCGAGGGGAGAGATGTGTACCTCTGCTGGAAGCTTGGTGAGGAAAGCGTGGGCTATTGGCACGAGGTGGATGCCGGGTTTCGCGGCCGGCACGCCCTGACGCCGGAGCGGGTCAGGCCGGAAGGTCGTTGATGGCGTTCGGGCGGTTCTTGCACATGCTGGGGCAATCGTTGTGGATCGGCGGCGCTATCGCCGCCATGGTGCTCGCGATCGCGTCGCGCGAAGAGGTTCTGTCCACGCGGGCGGGTGTGTTCCGGCTGCTCGGGCGCGTGCACTCTCTGGTGATCGCGCCGGGCGCCTTGCTCACGGTGCTCTCCGGTCTGTGGCTCACCATGTCCATGGTCCGCCAGGGCAGGGGCGCGGAGCTGGGCGAACCAGGGGTCGCGGCGATGCAACTCTGTGGCTTGGTGGGCGGCGCCCTGGCGCTGCTCGTGGGGCTGCCCACGGCGGGGTCGCTGGCTCGGGCCGCGGAGCCGGGACCGGACGGCCAGCTGCCTCCGGTCTTCGAGCGCCTGCGCAAGCGCCAGGCTGTGGTGTCGTCGGTGGCGGGTGTCCTGGCGCTGATCGCGTTGGCGGGCGCGAGACTGTTTTGAAAGGCGTGAGAGGTAAGGGGTGAGGAGTGAGGGGGCCGCCTCGTCACTCCTCACCCCTTACTCCTCACCCCTCACGCCTTTTCTCATACACGCGTTGCGCACCGGACACTCCCGACACCTCGGCTTTCGAGCGGTGCAGACCATTGCTCCTAGGTCCATCAGAGCCTGGTTCAACGCCCACGTCGTTTTCCCGTCGTGGGGCAGCAGCCCGTCCACGAGCCGGGCCACCCGTCCCGGCAGGTGGCGCGTGCGCGTGCGCGACACGCCGAACGCCCGGTGCAGCACCCGCGCGATGTTCGTGTCCACCGGAATGACTCGGTGCTCATAGGCGAACGTCGCGACGGCGGCCGCCGTGTAGGGGCCCACCCCGGGAAGCCGCACGAGCACGTCGGGGTCGGCGGGCACCTGGCCATCGTGGTGCTTGACTATTCCTTGAGCGAGGCGGCGCAGGTTCCGCGCACGGGCGTAGTAGCCGAGGCCGTCCCACGCCTCGCGCACGGTCCCGGGCGCTGCGCGGGCCAGCGTCTCCAGTGAGGGATATTGACGAAGGAAGCGTTCGTAGTACTGCAGTACCCGTGGCACCTGGGTCTGTTGCAGCATGAACTCGGCGACCAGCACGCGGTACGGGTCGCGCGTGGCGCGCCAGGGCAGCGGTCGCCCATGGCGACGAAACCAGCGCAGCAGCCGCCGGCGGAAGGCGAGCACGTTGGCCTGGGCAGGCATGGGAGTATACTAAGGGGCGACGGGGGAGTCGGTCTCCGGTTGCGAAAGGGCGCGCCTTAGGGACCATGGAATCTCACAGCGTCACGCTCGACGTCCGCCGGCTGGTCGGTCGCTTCAGCCTGCGATCCACCAGTCACGTGGGGCGCGTGTCATACCTCTTGCTCGAGATGGCGCGCGCGGTGCCCGAGTGGCGCATCTGGATGCCGCGGATGTTCGAGCAAGCCAGCAACGTGGGGTATGGCTCCCTGTTCATCGTCGGGCTCACAGCCGGGTTCGCGGGCGCGGTGACGTCGCTGCAGGCAGGTTACCAGTTCACGGGCAGCATCCCGGTGTACTTCGCGGCCGGCGTCATCGTCGAGTCCATCATCCTCGAGCTCGGGCCGGTGCTGACGGCGCTGGTGCTGGCCGGCCGCATCGGCGCCCGATACGCCGCGGAGCTCGGGACCATGCGCGTCACCGAGCAGATCGACGCGTTGGAGAGCCTAGGCCGGTCCTCCGTATCGCACCTGGTGCTGCCACGCGTGATTGCGGGCACGCTGATGCTGCCCGTCCTCGTGGTATTCGCGGACCTCGTCGGTATCGGCGCCGGGTGGGTTGCCGCCAAGGGATCGCTCGAGATGACCAATGCGGACTTTACGTACGGGGCCCAGTACTTCTTCAAGACCTGGGACCTGTGGTACTCGATGATCAAGGCGTTCGCCTTCGGGCTGGCGATCACGATCGTCCCGTGCTACATGGGTTTCTCCACGCAGCAGGGTGCGGAAGGGGTGGGGCGGTCCACCACCGCGGCGGTGGTCAGCGCTTCGGTGCTGATCCTGTTCCTCGACGCAGCCCTTGCCAAGGTGCTCCTCAAGACATGATCGAGCTGAAGCACATCTCCAAGCGATTCGGCGACCTCGTGGTTCTGGACGGTGTGGACTTCGAGGTCCGGCAGGGCGAGACCGTGGCCCTGCTCGGGCCGTCGGGGGTGGGAAAGAGCGTCCTGCTCAAGCACATCAACGGGCTGATCCACCCCGACGCGGGCGAGGTATGGGTGGACAGGATGAAGGTGGGTGCGCTGAAGCGAAAGGAGCTGTCGCGGCTCCGCAGCCGTATCGGGTACGTGTTCCAGAACGGCGCGCTGTTCGATTCGCTCACGGTGTTCGACAACATCCAACTGGGCATCACGGACGAGGCCGCCTCCGAGGATGAGGTCTACTGCCGGGATCGGGTGCGGCAGTGCCTGGATCACGTGAACCTGCCACCCGAGACGGCGCACAAGTATCCGGCTGAGCTGTCGGGCGGGATGCGGAAACGCGTTGGGATCGCGCGGGCGATCGCAGGCCAGCCCACGTACCTCTTGTGGGACGAACCCACGTCCGGCCTCGATCCCGTCAACGCGGACATCATCGATTCGCTGGTCGAGAAGCTGGATGACGAACTGGGGGTCACGAGCGTGGTGGTAACGCACGACGTGCGCGGCGCCTTCCGAGTGGCGGATCGCATCGCGTTGCTGCGCGACGGACGGATCCGCGCCATGGGGACGCCGGCTGAGTTGCGGGCGAGCACGGACCCCGCCGTGCAGCAATTCCTGGAGCGTGATCTCACGATCCCGGTCGCGCACTAGCGCCGTTCCAACTTGTCAGGCCTGGAGTTCGCGTGGGGCGCGCCAAGAGACGCACCAAGTTGGAACCGCAGGAGTGTTCGCGTCCAACGGCGTCGGTACGTGGCGCCGATTGAGATTGCATGAGGGAGTGCGCCCGATGACCCACACGCCGGCCGTGCGACGCCCGCCGGAGCGGCACTAGGGGCGACGATGGATCTCTACTACAAGCAAGAGCTGAAGGTCGGGGTCATCGTCATCGTGGCGGTGACGGTCCTCGTGACCGGCCTGCTCTGGCTCTCCGGCCGCACGATCGGAGCGGGGAGCACGGTTACGGTGCCGGTTCGGTTCAGCAACGTGAGCGGGCTCCAGCCGGGCGACCCGGTGCGGATCTCCGGGGTGAAGGTGGGCCGGGTGGCGAACGTGGTGCTCGAGGACGTGGGGAACGTGACGGTCTACCTCGAGGTGAGCCGGGCCAACCGGCCGCGCACCGACGCCAAGGCCCTCGTGGCCTCGCTCGATTTTTTCGGTGAGAAGTACGTGGATTACGTGCCAGGGAACGCGTCCGACGTGCTGCGAGACGGCCAAGTGATTACCGGCCAGCGCGAAGTGGCGATCACGGAGACGGCGACGAACCTCACGAGCCGGGCCGCCGACGCGCTGGCCGGCGTGCAGACGCTGTTGTCCGAGCGCACGGCAGAGGACATCCACCGCACGCTGGTCGCGGTCGAGCGCACGCTCAACGTCGTCGCGCGGCTCGGCGAGGGGCCCACCGTCGGCGAGTTGCGCGAAACGCTCGGCGCCGTACAGCGCCTGGCCGTGCGCATGGACTCCACCCTCGCCAAGCCGGACATCGGCAAATCGCTCGATCAGGTGGACGAGATCGCCGCGAGCATGAAGGAGATGAGCGACGGATTGGGCAAAGCGACCACGTCGCTTGGCTCGATCCTGGAGAAGATGGACCGGGGGCAGGGCGTTCTGGGGCGGGCGGTGAATGACTCCACGCTGCACGACGACCTGCACGAGACCCTGGTGGCGCTGAGAAAGCTGCTTGACGACGTGAGAGAACGGCCTGGCAGGTACGTCAACGTCAAGGTCTTTTGAGACAAGGCGTGAGAGGCAAGAGGCGAGGAGCGAGGGGGCCCCACACCCCCCACCCCTTACTCCTCACCCCTCACGCTTCTTGACACGGGGGGCGCGTTGGGTAAGGGACGCTTGGAAGCATTCTCCGACGCCGTGATCGCCATCATCATCACCATCATGGTGTTAGAGCTGCAGGCCCCTCACGGGGCCGACTGGGCCTCGCTCTCGTCGTTGATTCCCGTGTTCTTGAGTTACGCGCTGAGCTTCCTGTTCCTGGGCATCTACTGGAACAACCATCACCACCTGTTCCAGGTCGTCCGTCACGTGGACGGCCGCGTCCTTTGGGCCAACCTTCACTTGCTGTTCTGGTTGTCGCTCTTCCCGTTCTGCACCGGCTGGTTGGGTGAGACCCACTTCGCGGCTCGACCGGTGGCGCTCTACGGCGTGGTCCTGTTGCTCGCCGCGTGTGCGTACTACGTGCTCACCGGGGCGTTGCTCCCGCTTCACGGCAAGGACTCGACGCTTGCGGTGGCGTTGGGCAGCGACGTCAAGGGCAGGGCATCCATCGCCGTGTACGTGGGTGCGATCGGGGCGTCCTTCTTCAGCCCGTGGCTGGCGTACGGGCTATACGTGGTCGTGGCGATTGCCTGGCTCATTCCCGACCGCCGGATGGAGCGCGCCCTGGCCGAACGGCGCGCGTAGCGCCCTCCATTCTCGTCGTCATTACCTGCTTGGCGCGGCGGCCGGGTCCCGATCCCTCAGCCTGGCGACGGGAAGAACTGCCGCACGCGGTGGGCCGGCATGGGCGCCGTCAGCAAGCTCACTACGAAGAACAGCGTCAGGCTCGTTGCTACACCGACCTCAGCGGGGTCCAGGCCCAACGGTGTGGGGCGCTCCAGCAGGCTCCAGCCGATGCACGCGGCCGCGCCTCCGACCATGGAGGCGAGCGCCCCCGGGCCCGTGGCCCGCTTCCAGTGGAGCCCGATCACCACGGGCACGAAGAACAAGCTCACCATCAGCTTGGCGGCGTAGATCACGATGAAGTTCACCAGGTCGAATCGGTGAAGGGCGAGCGCGGCAGGAATCGCGCTGAACGCGATCACGGCAAGGCGACCCGCCAGCACCCGGGCGCGCTCGCTGGCTCCGGGCCGCAGGAACTCGGCGTAGATATCGTGGGACACCGCTGACGCTACCGTGAGCAGGATGGCGCCGCCCGTGCGCGTGAAGGTCACGACGGCTGCAAGCAGGACCAATAGCCCGATACCCGATGGCAGCACGCTGAGGCCGAGCATCGGGGTAGCAAGATCCGGCTCGGGCAGGTAAGGCATCGCCACCCGCATCGACAGCCCGAACAGCAGCACGCCTACGCCAATCACTCCCTGGAACACGAAGGACCACCCAATAGCCATGCGGGCGGCGCGACGACTCTGCATCGCGTAGATCGCGGCGATCTCGTACGGCGCCGCGGCCAGGCCCAGCCCGATCGCCAGCGAGATCACGATCAGCTCCCGCCAGCTAAACCACTGCGCGGTGAGGCGAGTGTCGATCGCGTGCAGCGCCACGCCAATCTCATGAATCCCGCCGACGTGGCGCAGGAGGAACGGCACGGCGAGCGCGTAACTGCCCAGCAACAGCACGGCCTTGAGCACGCCGACATACGCGTTGCCGTACATCCCACCTAGCACCGTGTACGCGGCCGTGATGGCGGCGACTAGGATGACCGCCCACGTCTCCGGCATGCCCCCTGCGAGGCCGAACAGGATACCTCCCGCCTGGAATTGTGCTGTGAGCAGGACGGTGTACACCACGAGAATGCACACCGCTGCCATGAGGCGACCAGCCGCGCTGCCGAAGCGGGCGGCGAAATAGTCCGGGAGCGTGACGCCGGCCAGGTCTCGCATCTTGGGCGCCACGAAGATGGCGGCCACCAGCCACCCGACCCACACCAATGGCCAGGCCCAGGCGTAACTGATACCGGAGAAGTAGTGGAAGCCCACGATACCGATCGTCGTGCCCGCGCTCACTTGGTTGGCCATGAGGGTGGCACCGCCCACGATGGGACCGAGACTGCGGCCCGCGACGAAGAAGCCCGCCTCGTCCCGCGTCTTGCGATACTGCGTGAGTCCAATGACGCACACCGTTAGGACGTAGAGCCCCACCGCCACGAAGAAGAGCGTCGTCATCCACGGTCTGGCTGGCGGCTGGCCCACCA
>JACQHC010000016.1 GCA_016199245.1 Gemmatimonadota bacterium
GATCTTCCAGGACCTGGCGGCGCCGCCCCGGCACGCGGAGCCGCCAGCCGATTCGGCTGAACAGGCCGCGCGGATGCGCGCGGCCGGCGTGGACCCCACGGTCCTGGCCGCCGCAGCGGCGCGCAGGCGAACGGGGCCCACGCAGTGCCACGACATCACGGTGTACCCCGCGATCGGCCTGGCCGGCGGCGCATGCGGCGGGTACGGACTGCTGCTCGACATCCGCGACGTCGCCAACCCCAGGCGCATCGGCGCGGTGGCCGACTCCAACTTCTCCTTCTGGCACTCGGCGACATTCAACAATGACGGCTCGAAGATCCTGTTCACCGATGAATGGGGCGGCGGCTCCCAGCCCCGCTGCCGCGCGACGGACAAATACGAGTGGGGAGCGAACGCAATCTTCACCGTCGCGGGGAACGCGATGACGTTCAAGAGCTACTACAAGATGCCCGCGCCGCAGACGCGATTCGAGAACTGCGTGGCACACAACGGATCCCTGATCCCGATCCCGGGGCGCGACATCATGGTCCAGGGCTGGTACCAGGGCGGCATCTCCGGGTTCGACTGGACCGATCCGGAGCGCCCGGTGGAGATCGCCTTCCACGATCGCGGACCCATGGACTCCACCAAGCTCGTGGATGCCGGGTCGTGGTCGGTCTACTGGTACAACGGTTACATGTTCAGCTCCGAGATCTCCCGCGGGCTCGACATCTTCGAGCTCGTACCCAGCGCGTTCGTCTCGCAGAGCGAGATTGACGCGGCGAAGACCGTACGGTGGGAGTACCTGAACGCCCAGGAACAGCCGAAGATGGAATGGCCGCCGAGCTTCCCCCTCGCGCGCGCCTACCTGGACCAGCTGGAGCGATCGAGCGGCCTGGGCGCAGGCCGGATCGCCGCTGTGCGAAATGAGCTCGCCCGGGCCGAGAAGCTATCCGGCGAGAGACGACGCGCCGCGCTGACCCAGCTGGCCGCAGCACTCGACGGGGACGCGCGCGCCGCCGCGGACCAGACCAAGGTGCGCCTGGTGGCCACGGCGGTGCGGGATCTGGCGGGCGCAGAGCCCTGATATCAGCCTCGCCGCTATTTTGTAGAGCATGCCGGCCACCCCCTCCGCACCCGCCGGCCGCGCTCGCCGCGTCCGCAAGAACCTCCGGCAAGGCTTCGCACTCGCCTGGGCGGCCTCGCCACGCTCGCTGATCCGCTATTCCCTGCTGGGAATGGTCAACGCGACCATGCCTCCCATCGCGGTCTACCTCGGAGCCGTGCTGGTCAACCGCATCGCCGACGCCCGGGTGCAGGCACTCCGCTTCAGCGACATGCTGCCAATCGTGGTCGGCCTCTGGATCGTCGCCGGCCTGCAGCGCGCCATCGGCGCCTACATGGGCTACGGTCGCAACCTGTTCGTCCGTCGCGTCGAGCTGGAAGCGGAGCGGCGGCTGCTGGCGCAGGCGTCCAAGGTGGATCTGGGACATTTCGACAACTCCGACTGGCACGATCGCCTGGCCCGAGCCAAGCGGGACGTCAGCTGGCGACCCGGAGACCTCACGTGGTCGGTCCTGGGGTTGTCGGGCAACGTGGTGACGATCGCCCTGATGGCGACGCTGCTGGCCAGCCTCCACTGGGTGCTGGTCGTGCTCGCCCTCGCGGCGGCCGTGCTGTCCCTCGTGCTCGAACGTCAGGTGACGGCGAAGCTGTACGAGTTCTTCTACCACGAGACACCGGAAGAGCGTGAACGGAACTACCTGGGCGACCTGTTGGTGCAGCCTCGCACGACCAAGGAGATCCGTGCCTACGTGCTGGCCGATTACCTGCTCGGCCGGCATCGCGACGTGTCCGAGGGTTTGTTCGACCGACGGGCGCAGATGTACCGCTCCGGCACCCGCATCGCCATGTTGACGGGGCTCGTCACCGGCACGGCCCTGGCCCTTGCCTACGTATTCGTCGCCGTGCAAGGAGTGGCCGGGACGATCAACCCCGGCGGCGTCGTGCTGGTGATCGGCGCGTTCACCTCGGTCTCCGGCACCCTCGGCCAGATCTCGAGCACGTTCGTAGCCGTGGATCAGCACACGACCTTCCTCGACGACTATTTCTCGTTTCTCGCGATCGAGCGGCTGGTGCCCGTTCCGCTCCGGCCTCGTTCCCTACCGAGCGGCGCGATCAGCGGAATCGAGTTCGACGATGTCACGTTTTCGTATCCCGGCGGCGCCGAGCCCGCCGTTCAGAACCTGAGCCTGCGCATCGACAGTGGCGAGCTGATCGCTTTGGTGGGCGAGAACGGGGCCGGAAAGACCACGCTCGTCAAGCTGTTGCTGCGCTTCTACGACGCGGACCACGGGACGGTCCGCGTGGGCGGCCTGGATCTCAAGACGCTGGACCCTGAGGCGCTGCGCAGCCGGATCGGCGTACTGTTTCAGGACTACGCGACCTACGAACTGTCCGTGCGCGAGAACGTCCTGATGGGCCGGCCGGACGGCGCGGCCGACGACGAGCGGGTGATGGAGGCGTTGCGGGACTCGCGCAGCGAGTGGCTGGTGAAGAAGATGCCGAACGGGCTCGATTCCAAGGTGGGACGGCTGTTCGAGGGCGGGCACGATCTGTCCGGCGGGGAGTGGCAGCGCCTCGCGCTGGCTCGCATCATGTTCCGCGACGCCGACATCTGGATTCTGGACGAACCGACCTCATCGCTCGACCCGGAAGCGGAGGCGGGAATCTTCGCCGAGCTGAAGGAGAATCTGAGAGGACGGATCGGCATCGTGATCTCGCACCGCTTCTCGACGGTGCGCATCGCCGACCGCATCGCGGTCGTCGCCGGCGGGCGGGTCACGGAGCTGGGCACGCACGAGGAACTGCTCACCGCCGGCGGCCGCTACGCGCAACTGTTCGAGCTCCAGGCCGCCGGATACCGCTGACTCCGGCAGACGACCGACACATGGGCAGCGGCATCGATCCGCGCGTGGCGTTCATCGCGGCCGCCACGTGGCACGGCCCGCTCGAGCCCGCCCAAGCAATCCTGGCCGATCACCCGGAGATAGCAGGCAGCGACATCCATACCGCGGCGATCCTGGGCGACGACGCCGGCGTGCGCCGCTTCCTCGCGTTCGATGCCGGCAACGTCACCGCGAAGTCGCCGCCATACGGCGGCGACGCCCTCAACTACCTGTGCCTCTCGAAGTACCTCCGCCTCGACCCGTCGCGATCCGACGGCTTCCTGCGGGCGGCGACGGCCCTGCTGGAGGCCGGGGCCGACCCGAACACCGGATTCTGGACGACGGGCGAGCACCCCGAGTTCGAGACCGCCCTCTACGGGGCGGCCGGCGTGGCGCACCACGCCGCGCTGACCCGGCTGCTGCTCGAACGCGGAGCCGATCCTAACGACGAGGAAGCCGTTTACCATTCGCCGGAAACACGCGACACCGACGCCATGAAAGCGCTTGTCGAGACCGGCAGGCTCACCGACGAGAGCCTCTCGCTGATGTTGATCCGCAAGCACGACTGGCATGACTACGAAGGTGCGCAGTTCCTGCTGGAACACGGCGCCGATCCCAACCGCAAACGCCGCCGCGGGTTCTCCGCCCTGCATCATGCCCTGGCCCGCGACAACGCGCTCGAGATGTTCGCGCTGTTGCTGGATCACGGAGCGGACCCGACGCGGACCGTGGCAGGCCGGTCGGTTGTGGCGATGGCCGCGCGCGAGGGGCGCAGCGATGTGCTGGACTTGTTCGAGCAGCGCGGCGTTCCGGTCGCGCTTCAGGGTGTGGATCGGCTCATCGCTGCCTGCGCCAGGGACGACACGACGCTCGTCCGCACGATCGCCGAGCGCGAGCCTCGCCTCGTGCATGACGTTCTGGCACTTGGCGGGGAGCTGCTCGCGAAGTTCGCCGGCACGGGGAATACCGCGGGGGTCCGGCAACTGCTGGATCTGGGCGTGGCCGCTGCGGCGCGCTTCGTGGAGGGAGACGGCTACTTCGCAATCCCGAAGAACAGCCTGGCGATTCACGTCGCGGCGTGGCGCGCGCAACCCGGGATCGTCCGGCTCCTCATCGCGCGCGGATCGCCGGTCGATGAGCCGGACGCCAACGGGCTCACTCCGTTGGCGCTCGCCGTGCGCGCGTGTGTGGATTCGTACTGGACGGAGATGCGCTCGCCCGAATCGGTGGACGCCCTGCTCCGGGCGGGGGCGTCCGTGCGCGGCGTCGGTTATCCGTGTGGATACGCCGACGTCGATGAGCTGCTGCGGTCACACGGGGCGCGGGCCGAGCCCTGACTGCGCGGGGGACCGCTCCCTGGATCGTCGTTGACCGGGACCCGGATGCCGGTTACCGTGTCGACGCGAGTACCTGAGCTTCATTGACGGCGATCATTCAGGTCCGGAGAGTCCCGTGGCCAGGAGGATGAAGGCGTATCGCGCACCCGCGGCGCACCGAGCGGACTGGCTTGCCAGCCTGGCCGCGTTGGGCTGGGCGGTCCTGGCCTGCGGCCCCCAGGGTCCGTCGGAAGTCTGCGATCCGACCAACGATCCGCCTACGCTGGTCGCGTTCGACGTGGTGACGGACACCGTGGACATCCGGACGAACGACGACGACCTGATCGCGGTGATCACGCTCCAGGACTGGATCATCCACCCCACCTACGGCTCGCTGGTGACGCTTACGGCCACCTCGCCCAGCGGCGCCCAGGTCGTCCGGCTGGACCTCCGCCCCGGCCCGCAGGCCGGCCAGTACCGCTTCATCGTGCGGCGCGGGACGGAGACCGGGACGTGGCGGATCGAAGACGCATCCGTCCCGTACCTGCACACCATCTGCCGCGATGAGACGGGAGGGAATACGCTGTACGCCAACGCGTTGACGCTGGGACGGACGGCCCTGGGCGCGTTCGGGGATCCGCTCCAGTTCGTCGTGGTCGGTCCCACGTCTCCGTAACCGGGCCGGTGGCCGTGACGCGCGCCGCGATCGCGCTCAGATCCCCAACCAGTAGTTCAGCTTGATCAGGAAGATGTTCTCCGCCGCTCCCCGGAACAGCGCCCGGGCGTCTTCGCCGAACTCGATGGCCCCTCGCGTCAGCTCGGACGCACTGCTCCGCGTCCACACGAGATAGAAGGTCGAGCCGGGCAGGTACTCCCACCGCAGCACCGCATTCCCTCGCAGTGAGCGGAGCGTGAAGTTCGGATCCGTGACGTCGAAGCTCGTCGCGGGCCCGGCGCCGTCAGGGTCAATGGTGTACCGGTCGCGGTCCGCCGGCGTTACCGAGACCGTCCCGACGTCAGCGCCGTACACCAGGCGCCGCTCCGACCGCGGCTCCGCGTACTCCTTGTAGCGCGAATACTCGCCGCTCGCGATGAGCGGCTGCACGAACAGCTCGAACGTGAGGTCAGGCGAGAACGTGACGTTGACCCGCGTGTTCATCGACAGCGAGCGCTGGACCAGGTCCGCAAACACGTAGCGCCGGCCGAAAAAGCTCGTCGCGGTGGGATCCGCTACGCTGGTGACGTACTGCGTCTGCGACTCGTCGCGCCCGAGCGACGGGCCCAGCGACAGCGCCACGTTCGGGGCGGGTCGCAGCTCCAGATCGAGCCCGAGGGTCCGATCGCAGTCGCCGTCCGCCGTGCAGCCGACGTTACCGAACAGGTTGACGACGATCGGTTTCCTCCGATCCGTCGCCACGCTCGCCGACCAGAAATCGGAGCGCGCCCGCCGCAGCACCGGGCCCCCGCGACTCAACCGGTCATCCAGCAGGCTCGGCCGGTGGATCCAGAACGCATTGACGTCCCAGTAGTTGAGCGGCTGGACGTAGGCGAAGATCTGCGATTGCCGATCCGTCAGGTCGCCGTCGAAGTTGTACTGCTGCTGCCCGCCGGCAATCACGAACACGTTGCGGTACCAGCTGGTGGGCTTGGTCCACCGTTTCATGACGTTGCCGCTCATCCACCAGTAGTCCGCACGCGAAAGGAACGCGATGTCGTTGTTCTCGAATCCCGGCGTGCGGACGTTGGTCGACACCTCCCACAGCAGACTGCCTTGATCGCGCGCGAATCGCGCGTACGCGCCAAACCCGCGCAGCGCGGTGAGCGACGAATCATACGCGTCGCTCAGGAAACCGTTGGAGCCGTTGGCCCGATCGGGGCGCTGGAAGTACCGCGCACTGGACCGCTGGAGCCGGAGGATGGCCGCAGGTTCTCCGGTGGCCTGCGTGGCGGCAACCTGCGCCATGAGGCGATAGTTGCGGTTGGCGAACCACATGTCGGTGGCGAACCCAACCGATTCGGCGCGACGCGTCAGGCGGTCCCGGAAGTAGGGATCGTCGAGATCCCGCGCGACGGAGGTCCCCATCGCGCGCAGCACGGTGGCACCGCCGCGCAGGTCCTTGGCAAAGCGTCCCACGAAGTAGTTCGTGAACGGCTCCACGGTCACGCCTGTGCGC
>JACQHC010000019.1 GCA_016199245.1 Gemmatimonadota bacterium
ACCGCGTAGAGAAGGAACTCGGCGGGGGCGGGATGAGCCGCGTGTTCCTGGCGGAGGAGGTGCGCCTGGGGCGGCGGGTGGTGATCAAGGTCCTGCCGCCCGAGATGGCTGCGGGTGTGAGCGTGGATCGCTTTGAGCGCGAGATCCAACTCGCCGCCAAGCTCCAACATCCGCACGTGGTCCCCCTGCTCTCGGCCGGCTCGTCGGACGATCTGCTGTACTACATCATGCCGTTCATCGAGGGTGAATCCCTGCGCGCCAAGCTCGCGCGCGAGGGCGAACTCCCGGTGGCCGAGGTGCTGCGGATCCTGCGCGATGTGCTGGACGCGCTGGCGTACGCACATCGCCACCATGTGGTGCATCGGGACATCAAACCGGACAACGTGCTGCTGTCCGAAGGACACGCGTTGGTGACGGACTTTGGCGTCGCCAAGGCGGTAGCCGAGTCCACGGGGAAGCACACGCTGACGTCGATGGGTGTCGCGCTGGGGACGCCGGCCTACATGGCGCCGGAGCAGGCGACCGCGGATCCGCACACGGATCATCGGGCGGACATCTATGCCGTGGGCGCGATGGCCTACGAGATGCTCTCGGGCCGGCCACCGTTCGCGGCGACCACTGCTCAAGCGATGCTTGCCGCGCACGTGACAGAGGCGCCGGAGCCGGTGACGAAGCATCGGACCACCGTGCCAGCCGCGTTGAACGAGCTGATTCTCAGGTGTCTGGAGAAGAAGCCGGCGGATCGCTGGCAGCGGGCCGATGAGCTGATTCCGCACGTGGCGGCGATGCTGACGCCGACGGGCGGGATTACGCCGTCCGGCACCCAGCCGCTCACGCCAATTGCGGCAGAGGCAGACGGGGCGGCCGCAGCGGCAGCCCCTGTCGATCCGCTGCGTGTGGCGGGCCTGTTCGTCGCGTCGTCCCTCGTTGTCCTCCTGGTCGTGTATGCAGTCGTCCAGTTGGTCGGCTTGCCCGACTGGGTGTTCGCCGGTGCGATCGCGCTGCTCGCGATCGGCTTGCCGATCATGCTGCTCACGAGCCATCACGAACGGCGGCGGGCGCTGGCGCGCTCCAGCGGACGGCTCTCGGCGACACCGTCGGGCGGGCTCACACCGCATTTCACGTGGCGTAAGGCGTTCCTGGGCGGCGGGATCGCGTTTGCCACGCTCGGCGTCGTGTCGGCTGGGTACATGGCGATGCGGGTGCTCGGGATTGGCCCGGTGGGGACGCTCGTGGCGTCAGGCGTGATCGGGGAGGGGGAGCCGATCATCCTGGCAGACTTCACGGATCGCACCGGCGACTCTGTCCTGGCCGCGACGTTCACCGAAGCCTTTCGGGTGGACCTCTCTCAGTCGCCTACCGTGCGGCTGATGCAGGTTGGCGAATTGCGGGACGCGTTGCGCCGCATGCAGCGCGAGGCCACGGTCCTCGATGTGGAGCTGGCACGCGAGGTGGCGGAGCGGGAGGGCGTCAAGGCCGTGGTTGCGGGTGAGATCAACTCGGCGGGCGGCGGCTACGTCCTTTCCGTACGCCTGGTCGCGCCGGAGACCGGTGACGCCCTGGTGGCGCTGCGAGAAACGGCGGACGGACCAACGAAGATCATTCCGGCCATTGACCGGCTGTCCAAGCAGTTGCGGGAACGGATCGGCGAGTCGCTCAAGACCATTCGTGCGAACGAGCCCCTGGCCGAGGTCACGACCTCGTCGCTGGAGGCGCTGAGGAAGTACTCGCAGGCCTATCGCGCGCAGGCGGCGGGCGAGATTCAACGTGCCATCGAGCTGGCTGAAGAGGCCATCGCGCTGGACTCGACGTTCGCGATGGCGTACCGATTTCTCGCGATCACGATCTCCAATACGTTCGGCCAGCAGTCCCGCGTGGTTGCCGCGTCGCGCAAGGCGTATGAGTACCGGGACCGGCTTCCGGAGCGCGAACGCTACCTCACCATTGCCAACTATTATGACGATGTGGAGTTCGATCTGCCCCGAGTCATCGGGGCCTATCGAGCGTTGCTGGAGCGGCGACCCGAGGACTTCACCGCGCTGAACAACCTCTCCCTGCGACTGCAGATGCGACGGGAATGGGCCGAAGCAGAGCAGCTTGCCGCGCGGGCAATCGCGTCGGGCAATCAGTGGCAGAACTACGGAAACGCGGTCGCCACATTGATAGCGCAAGGCAAGGTCGCCGAAGGCAACGCCGTCTTGAAGCAGTTCGAGGAGCGGTGGCCGGGAAGCCCACAGGTTCCACGGCTTCGGGCCCATCAGGCAGGCGCGGCGCGCGACTTCGCGAGGGTCAGCGTGGAGTTGGCTGCGATGCCGCCGGAAACGAAGCAGGACCCGAACTGGCGCGCTCAGACGAGCCTCATGCAATTCGTCAGCGAACAGGTGCGGGGCCGCCTGGCTGTCGCCGAGCGACACATCCGCGAGGACATGGCAGCCGAGCAGGCGCGCGGATCCCCGGGCGGCTACGTCGCCGCGGCAACGGAGCTTGCGCTCCTGGATCTGCGCTATCGAAACGCCGCGGGGGCGGCTGTAACGAAGCTCGAAGAAGCACTGCGGCACGCTCCCCTGCGAGACATGGAGCCGGTGGATCGCCCCTACGCTCCACTGGCCTACGTGTACGCCGAGGCGCGTCAGCCGGAACGTGCCAAGCAGCTTCTCCGCGAGTACGAAGCGGCAGTTCCGGATGGGCAGCGGCGCGCCAATGGATTCCGGCATATCGCGGCCGCGGCGGTCGCGAAGGCCGAAGGTCGATATCGCGAGGCTGTGAGCCTCTACCGCGCCGGACACGACGAGTCCTTCTGCGGCACGTGCGCGCTGTTCGAGCTGGGTCAGGCCTTTGAAAAGGCAGGGGAGCCGGACTCGGCTCTCGCGGTGTACGAGCGCGCGGTGAATACTCCGAACCTCTATCGGATGTACGACGAACACGCCACGCTGGCACCCACCTACAAACGGCTCGGCGAACTGTACGAGGAGCGCGCGGATCGTGAGCGGGCGCTGGACTACTACGCTCGGTTCGTCGACCTATGGAAGGACGCCGATCCGGAGCTCCAGCCGGTGGTGAACGAGGTGCGGGGGCGGATGGCCCGACTGGTAGGTGAGAAGTGAGAGGCGACCCGACGCTCCACCAAAGTGAAGAGCCGGGCGACGGGTCGCTCGGCTCTTCAGGCGCAGCGGAACCGCTGCGGAGGCATCACACATCTCTAAGGTAAGCGTGGCCATGGGGCGAGGCAAGGAACGCACGGCCCGATCGTTATGGTGCGGCGGATACCGGCGGCGGGATTCGAACCCGCAAGGGCGTGAGTCCAGAGGTGTGTGATGCCTCAGCGTTTGCCGATTTCGCCACGCCGGTACCTGGTCGGTTGCGAGCCACGGCAAACCCGAAGGTCCAGACGAGAGGCACCGCACATGCTACCGCGCCGCAATGCAAGATGAACGGTCTTGGGACCGGGAGCGTCATCCTTTTCACGCGCGTCTGTGCGAATCATTGCGATGACTGAGCTACGCGATCGCCTGCAGGCGGCCCTGGGGGCTGGCTACCGCGTCGAGAAGGAACTCGGCGGGGGCGGGA
>JACQHC010000028.1 GCA_016199245.1 Gemmatimonadota bacterium
GTGGCCCCACGCTCCTCCACGGCCAGACGGTGGACCAGCGGCAACGAACCACTTGCGATGACGATCCTCCCGGCCACCTGCTTGCCGTCGTAGTCGGCCGGGCGCGTACCCGCGCCCACATCCACCAACTCGGCGGTCACATCGGCGTCCTGGCTGAAATCGGCGAGGGCCACCGGAAGCTCCGGGAAGGACACCAGCAACGCCGGGTGGGGGGAGACTTCCCGGAGCGTGGCGGCGACCGGCTGCCACCCGTAGTAGCTGCGGAAATGGGCATACCGGGTGGTACCGTCCGCCGGGAACCGCTCGATCGTCGCGTCGCGAATGCCGGCCGACGCCAGCCGTTGTCGGATGTGCTCGGCGGCCGCGGCGAAACCCGGCGAGGCATGGACCCGATGAAAGCGCGCCAACTCGCGCACCGTCTCCAGGGCGGCCACGCCGTCCACGTGCGCGTGGATCGCCGCGCTCACCGCATCCGGCCAAAAGGGAATGACGCGCTCCTGCCCCCGCAGCGGCCCTGCGGCCAGCAGCAGCGACACGATCAGAAGGGCGGCGATTCGCGGATGCATGTCCAGCCTTCTTGGTGTCAATTTGACCCCGAGGACCCGGGTTCGAGCGGTCCTGATTACCGCCTCGGCGCGGTCTTCTCGCGCAGCTCCCGGCCCCAGTTGTGGACGACGATGGTCTGCGACTCGGCCCCCGCGCGCTTGAGCATCAGGAACCTGCCGTCGGGCGCAACGTAGTTCGGATGCGATGAGTCCGTGAGGTAGTCGCCGGCACCGGTCTCACGCCTACTTCAACGACCTCGCTCAGGGGGCCGCGATAATAGAGCGATCGGCAGGCGCTGTCCAATCCGCTGCGCGGCGAGCGCCGGCCGGGACACGTGGGGACGCCGCTTCCCGGCGTGAGCGTGCGGCTGGTGGACGAGGTGGGCGCTGCAGTGACGCCGGGAACGCCGGGTGAGATCGAAGTGCGTGGGCCCGGTGTGTTTCGCGAGTACTGGAATCGTCCGCAGGATACCCGCGAGGCCTCTCGGGACGGCTGGTTGCGTACCGGCGACGTGGCCGTGGTGGAGAACGGCAGCTACCGCATCCTCGGTCGCAAGAACGTGGACATCATCAAGACCGGCCGGTTCAAGGTCTCGGCGCTCGAGATCGAAGAGGCGCTGCGGGAGCATCCCGACGTAGCTGAGTGCGCGGTCGTGAGCGAGGCGCTGCGTGAGTGGGCGCGCGAGCGGCTGGCGACTTACAAGGTGCCGTCGCGTGTGTTGGTGGTGGCCGAGCTGCCGAAGAACGCCATGGGAAGGGTGACCAAGCGGGAAGTCGCGCGATTGTTCACCGCATAGACGCACGCAACCGAGGTCAGACGCCCGGCTCGATCCATTGAACCGCGATAGCAGACGCTGAACGGTTGCGCCAGGCGCGATTCGGGTTACTGCCCGTCCTCGAAGCCGTCCCAGTGCGAGCCGTCGCAGAACGGCTTGTTCTTCGATCGGCCGCACCGGCATAGGGTATAGTGCTCGCTCGACGCGCCCTCGCCCCACTCCGGCTCGCCGATCTTGAGCACGATCCCGCCGCTCACCTCGTACGGGCCGTTCTTCCGCACGAAGATGCGAGGCGGACCCTGCCAATCGCGATACTCCACTCCGTCTAACGAATAGCTGAGCGCCCCCGATGGGCACCGCCGCACTTGCGCCATGACCGTCGTCTGGTCCGCCCCGGAGCATTCAATCCACGGCTCCTGGCGGAGCCGGAACACCGCAGGCAGCTCGTCGGTGCAGTGCGCCGAGTGAGAGCAGATCCCCCGGTTGTCGAACACCGTGAGCCGGCCGTGGTGGTACACCTCACGCCGGTTCAGACTCCCGTCGGTCAGCTTCGAGCTGTCGAAGGGCAGCGTCTTGTGAGTGCCGTCGCAGAAGGGCTTGGTGCTGGAATGCCCGCAGCGACAGAGCGAGTAGGCGGCCTTGGTGGGTAGCACCTCGCCCCTGGCGTTGAGCAGGTTCGCCACGTTGGAGACCCGGAACGGGCCGTTGGGTCGGGGCTCGATGCTGGGCGCAGTGTCGAGCCCCGCCGTGGCTGGTGTGCTCGCAGAATCTGCGGTTCCCATGTGCACAAGTTACCCACCTGCCCGCAGCCATCCCACCGCTTTCTGGAGCGCCGGGGCGAGCGCGCCCGCGTCCCGTGGCGTTGGGCGGCGGGCGAGCGCCCGTCAAGCGCTTGCGCGGGCACTGCGCGGAAGTGGTCGCCGCACACGCCGACCGAATCCGGTCGAGCTCACGAGGGAGGAGTCCATCGGCTCGCCATGTGATTCAATTGACGCGCGTCGCTAGTCAATTGCCGCGAGGGTCAAGTCAATTGCCGCACACCCCGGGGCAATTGGGGACGGCTCCAGTCAATTCGCCCCAGAGTCAAGTCAGTTGCCTGAGGGCCGGGGACAATTGGCGCCGACCTGAAGTCACTTGGCGCGCGGGTGCAACCGATTGACCTACCGGGCGCGACAAGTGGCGCGAGGGTCAAGTCAATCGGACCACGGTCAAGTCAATTGACTCAAGGCTCGGGACAATTGACGTGAGGCTCGGGACAATTGACATGAGGGTAAAGTCAATTGACTTGCGTCGTCCGCCGGTCGGCCTGAAACTCACGTAACCCCAATTGCGGCGGTGCCTTTAGGGCGGTTCGGCCCAAATGCTGTGCGATCATCGGCACCTGTATGCGCGCCCCTGGTGCTGTGGACCGGCGCACATAGACCTCGAATCCGCCGCCCTCATTAGACTCGTGGGCCAGCCATCTGCCGTCCGGCGAGAGCCGTGGCATCGTCTCCAAATAGGGACTCGTCACCAGGGGAACGACCGTTCGGTCTCCGGCGAGCGCCACGGCCAGGATGTCACGCGTGTACGTGGTGCTCGGCGCAGTCCGGAATACCAGCCACTTCATGTCCGGCGAGACGATGGCTTCGTACGGCTCGATCTCCGGCTCATAGAGAAGCTTCGCCGGGCCGCTGCCATCGGCCGGCTGCCACCAGATCCCGACCTTCGGGACGCGCGCTGACCGATACACCACGCGCGCGCCGTCGGGCGTCCACTCGGGTCGGATATTGATGCCTTCCGTGGTGAGCCGCGTGAATGTGTTGCGGGCGGCGTCGTGGATCCAGATGTCGGTCGAGTTGGTGCCGAAGACCGTGATGGCCACGCGCCGGCCGTCCGGCGAGAAGCGGGGCGTCGAATACGCGTTGAGCTCGCGAATGAGCGGGACGGGTACCGTGGTCCCGCCGCTCGCGGGAACGGCCCGCATCCCGCTGAACCCGCCGATGTAGATCGTGTCGGAGGCACTCCAGGCGAGCCCGTACGGCACGGTTCCCGTTGCCCCAACGGTGGTCGCCTGCCCGCCATCCACCGAGATCTTCCTGAGAATGCTACCCTCGGTGAAGGCGATCCACCGTCCGTCCGGCGAGAAGGTGAGGTTCCGTCCAGCCAGGTTGTAATCACCTCCTAACACCCGCGCGGCGAGCTCGTCGGTTCTGCGCACGTACATCTGAAGCCCAGCCACGCCCATTGACGTGAACGCAATCTGGTCGCCTGCTGGGGATACGGCGATGGTCGTGCCCACCAGCACATCGGTAACCCGCACGCCGGACGGCAGGTCGAAGTTGGTGCGGACCACCGGCGCCGCGTCGGCTGCCGCGCGCGCCGCGGCGCGTTCGCGCGCGGCGAACCACATCGCGCCTCCGGCCAGCGCAGCCGCCAGCACGATCGTCGCAGCCTGCCACACGCGCGCGCCGGACATCCGCCCAGTCACCTCACCACGTCTCAGCGCGGCCGGTACCGCGATTGCCGCGCCCCGTCCCTCGAGTCGCTGCCGCAGCGACTCGCCCTCGACATAGGGCATCACATAGAACAACAGTCCGTCGGCTTCGCCCGAATCGAACAGGGGTAGGAGGTTGGAGTGTTGGAGGTTGGCAGTGACCTGAATCTCGGCCAGGAACCGCTCGACGCCGAGTACGGCGCCGAGCTCGGGGTTCAGGACCTTGAGCGCGACGCTGCGGTTGTGACGCAGGTCGCGCGCGAGATAGACCGTGGCCATCCCGCCCGCGCCGATCTCGCGCTCGATGCGGTAGGTATCGCTCAGGACGCTGGCGAGTCGGGAGGCCTGGTCGGACATGGGCGACGAAGATGGACCTGGCGAGAACCATGCGCCAGCGGGCGCTGGCCCGCACGTATCCTACTCGCCATTCCGCTGACGCTGTACTTCAATGAGCTGTCGCAGGCTGAGTGCAATCTCAAAGATCAGCAGGGTCACCGCCCAGTCCAGCACCTGGCGCGGGAAGACGTTGAGGAATGGAATGTTCGCGCCGAACAGGTTCACGAACTTCTCCAACGCCGCAAGGCCGAAGAGCAAGAACGCGCTGCCGAGGAAGACGGGTGCGGTGTAGAGTCCTGTCTGAGCTGCCATGATCTCCTCCTGGGTTGGCGTGGTAGGACGCCGGAGGTTAGCCGACCTCCTCTTCGGCCGCGATTCCTGGCGGCTCGGGGGTTCGGATCTCTCCGCGCGCGCTGGTTGCCGGCCAGCGTCGGGCCCGGAGCGGCGCGAGGGTTCCCACTGATTGAAGGTCGGACACCGGCGCGATAGGTTGGTGGACCCGGACCGCCCCGTTTTCCAAGAGAGGTGTACATGCTTATGGGGTCCCTCACGGCCGGCAATGCTGGCCCGTTCGCCGAGCCCCCTCCCGAAGGCGCCGATTGACGCCGCGATCCAGCTTGCGCCGTATGGTCGGCGCCGCCCTGGCGGGCTTGACGGCCGGCGGAGGTTGCGGGCCCGCGTCCCGTGGCGGTGAGGCCGGCCCGCCCAACGTCGTCGTGATCCTGGTGGACGACCTCCGCTGGGACGACATCGGCGTCGCTGGTCACCCGTTCGTCGAGACGCCGGCCATCGATCGCATGGCCGCCGAAGGGGCGCGGTTTCTGAACGCGTTCGCCACCACCCCGCTCTGCTCGCCCAGCCGGGCGGCCATCCTCACGGGCCAGTATGTCCACATGAACGGCATCATTGACAACACCGCGCGCGACTCGGCCAGCCACCGGCTCGCGACGTTCGCCGTGCCGCTGGAGCTGGCCGGATACGCCACCGCCTTCATCGGCAAGTGGCACATGGGCAATGACGACACTCGGCGCCCCGGCTGGACCCACTGGGTGGCCATGAAGGGCCAGGGTGAAGCGATCAACCCCAGGCTGAACGTGGACGGCGAGCGCCTCGAGGCGACCGGTTACGTCACAGATGTCCTTACCGATTACGCCGTTAACTTCATGCGGCGCTCGAAGGAACAGCCGTTCCTCGTTTTTCTCGCGCACAAGGCACTGCATCCTAACGTCCTGCAGCGGGACGATGGGTCCGTTGTGGCCCTGCAAGGCCAGAGCGGCGGATTCATTCCGGCGGAGCGGCACCGGGGACACTACGCCAGTGCCGTGGTGCCGCGCCGGCGGAACGCCACCGTGCCGGTGACGCGGAAGCCTGCGCTCCAGCAACGGATTGAAGGCCTGCCGTCCCTCAGCCCTGACAGCGGCGGGACGCCCGACCGAGACATCCGCGACCGGCTGGAGATGCTCCTGGGCGTGGACGAAAGCCTGGCCCGCATAGAACAAGCGCTACGGGAGCTGGGCGAGCTGGACAACACGGTGCTAATCATCACCAGTGACAACGGCTACTTCTATGGCGAGCATGGCCTGAACGAAGAGCGGCGCCTGGCGTACGAGGAGTCCATTCGCCTGCCGCTCATCATCCGATATCCGCCTGTGGCTCGCGCCGGGACCACGTACGAACACATGGTGCAGACCCTTGACCTGGCGCCGACCATCCTGGCGCTGGCCGGGGTCACTGACACGGTGATGCGACACGGCCGGTCGCTGGTACCGCTGCTGGATGGCAGCGCCGGCGCGTGGCGCTCGTCCGTGTTGATCGAGTACTACAGCGACCAGGTGTTCCCCCGCATCCGCAACATGGGCTACCAGGCCGTGCGCACGGAGCGCTACAAGTACATCCACTATCTCGAGCTCCCCGGGATGGATGAGCTGTACGACCTGGAGGCTGACCCGTTCGAGCTGGATAACCTCATCGGGTCGGAGGCCGGGCGGCGCCTGCTCCCCGAGTTGCAGGCCGACCTCGCCCGGCTTCAGCGGGAGACCGGATACCGGGCGGACTTCAAGGGATACCGCTGAAGATGCCCTGCACAAGTCGTGAACGGTGGGGTCCCTCCGTCCGCTGCGGTTCGCGAGTTGGCGTGGCAGCCGGTGCGTTGCTGTGCACGCTCGTCACTGGCGGCTGCGATCGACGTGACGGCACCGACGGCCGGCTGATCCCTGCCGGCCGGCCCGGTGAGGCCCCGCCCGGCATGGTCTGGATTCCTGGTGGGGAGTTCGTCATGGGTAGCGACGGCGTCCATGCCGCCCCGACCGAGGGACCGCCGCACCCGGTCTTCGTGGACGGGTTCTTCATGGACATCCACACGGTGACCAATGCGGAATTCCGGGCCTTCGTGGAGGCGGCGGGGTACGTCACGGTGGCCGAACGGGCGCCAGA
>JACQHC010000024.1 GCA_016199245.1 Gemmatimonadota bacterium
CAACCACACGAGCCAGATGCCGCCAACCACGGCGAACGGCAGCGACAAGAGGACGATGGCCGTCTCGGCAACGGTTCTGAAGTTGAGGTAGAGCAGGAGCGTGATGATGGCGACCGTGAGCGGCACGACGACCGCGAGCCGCTGTTTGACCCGCTCCATGGCCTCGTACTGGCCGCTCCACTGGAGCCGGTACCCCGGCGGCACGGTGATCCCGCGCTCGACCAGCTCGCGCGCCTCCGCCACGTAGCTCCCTACGTCCCGCCCGCGTACGTCGATGAACACGGTGCCCGTGAGCTGGGCGTCCTCGCTCTTGATCATCGGCGCGCCGGGGGTGAAGCGCGTCGTCACCAGTTGGGACAGGGGCACCTGTGCGCCCTGGGGACTCGCGACCAGAATGTCGCCCAGCCGCGCGGCGTCGTCGCGGAACGAGCGGGCGTAACGGACCTGCACCGGGTACCGCTCGCGGCCTTCGACGGTGGTCGTGATGTTCATGCCGCCCAGCGCCGTGGCGACCACCTCCTGCACCTCGCCCACGCCGAGCCCGTAGCGAGCCACGGCCTCGCGGTTAGGCCGGATGTCGAGGTATCGCCCGCCGAACGCCCGCTCGGCATAGATGCTCGCAGTACCGCGCAGTGGTGCGAGCAGCGCCTCGATCTCGCCGCCGATCCGCTCGATGGTCCGGAGGTCTGGCCCGAAGATCTTGATGCCGAGCGTGGTGCGGATGCCGGTCGAGAGCATCTCGGTGCGGTTCTTGATCGGCATGGTCCAACTATTGACGTACCCGGTGAACCGGAGCTGCCGGTCCATCTTGGCGATCAGCTCGTCTTGGGACAGGCGCTCGGGCCACTCTGACGGGTCCTTGAGGTTCACGATGGTCTCGACCATGGACACCGGCGCCGGGTCGGTTGCACTGCGGGCACGGCCCGCCTTGCCCCACACCGACTCGACCTCCGGGAAGGTCATCAGGATCGAATCCTGCTTCCGGAGCATCTGGCGCTGCGTGGTGACCGACACGCCGGGAATGGTGTTCGGCATGTACATCAGGGACCCCTCGTCCAGCGGCGGCATGAACTCGCTGCCCAGGCGCGAGAGCGGCCACAGGGTGATGGCGAGAGCTACGGCCGCGCCGCCCAGTACCAACCCGCGGTGGGCCAGCGCCCACCGCAGCACTGGACGGTACAGCCGGATCGCCGAGCGGTTGATCGGGTTGGCTCCTTCGGGACGGATCGTCCCCTTGATGAACAAGCCCATGAACACCGGAACGACCGTGACGGACAGCAATGCTGCGGCCGCCATCGCGAATGTCTTGGTGAGCGCGAGCGGCCGGAACAGCCGCCCCTCCTGCGCCTCGAGCATGAACACCGGCATGAACGACACCGTGATGATTAAGAGCGACACGAAGAGCGCCGGGCCCACCTCGCGCGTCGCCGCGGCCACGGTCTCCCAGCGCGGCCTGTGGGGCTCGTGCTCGATGTGCTTGTGCAGGTTCTCGATCATCACGATGGCGGCGTCGATCATGGCGCCGATCGCGATGGCGATGCCACCGAGCGACATGATGTTGGCGTTGACCCCCATCCACCGTGTGGCGGCGAGTGCCATGAGGATGCCAAGCGGCAAGGTGGAGATCGCGACCAGCGCGCTCCTGGCGTGGAGCAGGAACACCACGCACACCAGTGCCACAATCACCGACTCCTCGATTAGCGTGCGCCACAGCGTGCGGATCGCCCGGTGAATGAGCGAGGAGCGATCGTACGTCGTGACGATCCGCACCCCTGGCGGGAGCCCCGTTTCCAGCTCGGCGAGCTTGTGCTTCACACCGTCAATCACCTTGAGCGCGTTCTCGCTGTAGCGCATGATCACGACGCCCCCCACGGCGTCGCCCGTCCCGTTCAACTCGGTGAACCCGATCCGGAGGTCGGGCCCGAGCGTAACGGTCGCCACGTCATGCACGCGGACCGGGACACCGGCCGCACCGGGGCCCACCGCGAGGGTCGCGATGTCCGCCACGCCACGCAGGTACCCCAGGCCCCGCACCATATAGTCGCTGCCGGCCACCTCGATGGTCCGCGCGCCCACATCCGCGTTGGAGGTGCGGATGGCGCGAATCACCTGGTCGGCGGTGACGTCGAAGCCGAGGAGCTTGGCGGGATCGAGGATCACCTGGTACTGCTTCACGTACCCACCCACGCTCGCGACCTCGGCCACGCCGGGCACCTGCTGGAGCGCGAAGCGCACGTACCAGTCCTGGATGGAGCGGAGCCGGTCGAGGCTGTATCCCTCGCCGACGACGGCGTACTGGAAGACCCAGCCCACGCCGGTGGCGTCGGGGCCGAGCTGCGGGCGCACGCCTTCCGGGAGCTGGGCGATGCCTGAGTTGAGATATTCGAGCACGCGACTCCGCGCCCAATAGAGATCGGTGCCGTCTTCGAAGATCACGTACACGAACGACATGCCGAACATGGATTGGCCGCGGACGACCTTGCTTTGCGGAACGGCGAGCATCGCCGTGACCAGCGGGTAGGTGACCTGGTCTTCGATCACCTGCGGCGCCTGGCCCATGTACTCGGTGGCCACGATCACCTGCACGTCGGAGAGGTCGGGGATCGCGTCCACGGGCATGGTGCGCGCGATGCCGATACCGCCGAGCAGGATGGCGAGCCCTGCGAGCGCCACGAGCCCGCGCCAGCGCACGCAGAGCTCGATGAGCTTGGCGATCATGGCTGGCGCTCCTGGTCGTTCTGCCGCTTCTGCCGCCCCTGCGCGGTGTCCTTCTTTGCTCCGGGCATTTCCATGCCCTCCATCTCCCCGGCCGGCATCCCGCCCATGTCCAGGCCCATGCCCATGTTGAGCATGATGCCCGCCATGGCCGCCGCGAGCTGCGATTCGGAGTCGAACAGGAACGTGGCCGAGGCCACGATCGTGTCACCCGGGGCGAGCCCGTCGGCCACGAGGATGGTCGAGTCTCCGCGGCTGCCGACCACTACCGGGGTCGGTACGACGCCACCTTCGCGCACCACGAACGCCAGGTCGCGCGTACCGGTGGGAAGGACCGCGGCGAGAGGAACCACAACGCCACGCGGGCCGGTGGTGACGATCCGCACCGCCCCGTACATCATGGGCTTGATGAGCAGCCCGCGGTTCGGCACCTCAACGCGAAGCCGAAGCGTGCGGGTCCGCATGTCGAGCTCGGGGTAGACGAACGTCAGGGGTCCGTTGAACAGGTGGCCGGGGAGCGCGTCGAAGGTCACCTGGGCGCCCTGGCCCACGCGCACCACGGGAATGTCGGCCTCGAAGATCGCGGGCTCGATCCAGATGGTGGAAAGGTCGGCGATCTTGAACAGCCGCTCGCCCGCCTGAATCATCTGGCCTTCGATGACGTTCTTCTCGAGGATGTGGCCGGATGACGGCGAGCGGAGCGTTAGGCGCCGGCGGACCGTGTCGGTGCGCTCGATCTCCACGATCTCATCCTCGGCGACGTCCCATAGCGACAGACGCCGGCGCGCCGCGGCGAGCAGCGAGTCGCCGCCCGTCGTAGCTGCGAGTCGTTTGGCCAGGAGCAGCTCCTCCTGCGCGGTGACCAGTTCGGGTGCGTACAGCTCGAGCAACGCGTCGCCGGCCCGCGCGAATCGACCGGTCTCTTGAGCGTGCAGCACTTCGACCCAGCCGTTCACGCGGGCGTTCACGATCTTGAGTCCGCGCTCGTTCGGCACCGCCATGGCCACGGCGCGCACCGTGCGCTCCACCGGCGCCTCGCGCGCCACCGCGAAGGTCACGCCGGCCAGTGAGGCCTGCCGCGCGCTGATGCGGATCGGCCCCTCGCCCATGGCCATTCCCGGCATGGCTCCCATACCCTGCGATTGCGCATTGCCTCCTGCCGCCCCTGCCGCGTTGGGAGATCCGCCCTCTCGCGCCGAACCGCACGCAGCCACGACGGTCAGTAGGGTCAGCGGAATCACGTGTCTCATCGGTACCACTCCTCTCCCACCAACGCCGCCAGCCGGGCGCGTGCGGTGCCGTAGTCGGCGATCAGGCGCGCCAGCGTGAGCCGGGCGCGGAACAGGTCGTCTTGCGAGTCGAGCACTGCCGTGAAGTCCAGCCCGCCGACCTGATAGCGTTGCAGGGCCGAGGTACTCGCCGCTTCGGCGAGCGGAATGATCTCATCGGTCGTGAGGGCGATCCGTTCCCGCAGCGCGCTGAGATTGGCCGCGACGCCCGTGAGATCGCCCGCGAGTCGGGCCGCCAGGTCGTCGTACCGTCGCTCTGCGGCAGCGGCATCGAGTTGTGCGGCGCGTGCCGCGGGTGCCTGCTTGCGCCCGGACCAGAGCGGGACCGTGACGCCCACCATGCCCGAGACGAACGGCTCTCGCCCCGTGCGGCGCACACCGGTCTGAAGCTCCACCATGAAGTCGGGGCGGGCGGCGATGGCGAACGTGCGGGCCATGCGCCCGGCCCGGTCCACCTCGGCAAGGGCCGTGCGCAGCTCGGGGTTGCCCGCCGCGAGGTCACGGAGCAGCAGGGTGTCCGTGCGTGCGGTGTCGGTCGCCACGATGGCGACGGCCAGCGCCCGTTGCGCGTCCAGCGCCGGCGTCGCGATGGAGTCGGTGGTGCCGGCCCGGAGTGCGTTGGCGCGGGCGCGTGCCGCCGCCAGCGCAGCATCGAGCTGCCGGCCCTCCTCCTGGAGTTCCGCGCGCCGCAGCCGCGCGCGTAACAGATCGGTCTGCGGCGCGGCCCCCGTTTCGTAGCGCACCTGCGCAACTGCGATCGCCTGCTCGGCGAGGGTGAGACGGCTGCGCCACACCTCCAATGCGCTCCGTCCGAACGACAGGTCGTGGTAGGCGCGCGCGCCGGCGGCTGCCAGTGACACCTCGACGCTCGCCCGGCTCGCGGCCGCGACCGCACTCTCGGCCCGCGCGACCGCCGTTTCCGCGCCCTGTTTACCGGGGAACGGCAACTCTTGCCGCAACGAGATCAGCGGCACCTGGGTCATGTCCGCGGCGGCGAGATCGAACGACGGGGCCGGCACGGAC
>JACQHC010000020.1 GCA_016199245.1 Gemmatimonadota bacterium
CGAGCTGTTCGGCCACGAGCGCGGGGCGTTCACCGACGCCAAGGAGTTCAAGGAGGGTCTGCTCGAGGTGGCCGCAGGCGGCAGCGTGTTCCTCGACGAAGTAGGCGACCTGCCCGGCGAGGTGCAACCGAAGCTGCTCACCGTGCTGGACACGCGCCGTTTTCGGCGGCTCGGCGGCACCCGGGAGATCACCACGGACGCCCGCCTCATCGCGGCCACCAATCGGCCCATCGAACAGGCGGTGGAGGATGGAGCATTCCGCGAGGATCTGTACTACCGCATTGCCGTTTCCATCGTGCGGCTCCCGCCGGTGCGTGAGCGCACGCGCGAGGACCGGCTCCACCTGATTCATCAAATGGTGGCCGAGCTCGCCAACGAGCTGCCGGGAGCCGCGGTGGACGTGGCCTCCGAGGCGCTGGACCGTCTGGTGACCTATCCCTGGCCGGGGAACGTGCGGGAGATGCGCAACGTGATCGAGCGCGCGATGATCATGGCCCGGAACGCCGAAGCGATTCGGGTGGAGCATCTCCCGGGCGAGCTGAGGGGACGCGGCCGGGCGGCGAAAGTGCGCCGTGTGGCCCCGCTCGATGAGATGGAACGCGACCATATCTCCCAAGCGCTCCGGCTGCACGACGGCAACCGCACGCGCGCAGCGAAGGACCTCGGTATCTCCCGCGTCACGCTGCTCAAGAAGATCGAAAAGTTCGGCCTGCAGTAACCGTTCAGTTTCTGTACAGCACCAGATGAACAAGACTCAGGACATCGATGTTGGCTAGTAGCATGCGCTTGGCCCTGGCTGGCCGGCGTGTGATGTAAAGAATCTGAGCGGTTCTCAAGGGCTTATCAACCCGCAATCGTGTAGTGTAACCTGTTATATGACATTAATTTACGACGTATTACCGCATTGGCACCAGCCGTGCTTCAGGAAAGTCACGGCTCCAACAGCTCGGGTGTACGATGCGGTCGTTCCAAGTGGTTCTGGTTGCGGTAACTCTGGTGGGAGTTCAGGCGGCTGCAGTGCGCTCCGCCGAAGCACAGCAGAGATCCGCGCGGGTTCATGCTTCGGTCACGGTGGTCGCTGCGCCGATCGCCCCACTGGCGGCCGAGAGCCTGGCGACGCAGGCGAGAAGTGATGGGCTGCCGCGCCTGTTGCCGAGCGGTGTCCGCATGGTGGTGGCCGATCTTCCCCGAACCGCCGCTCCGAGCGTCCCGACCGCGACCCCGCGGGTCTCGGCCCCCAGCACCCGGCGAGTCGTGATCGAGTACGTGGGCAGCTGAGGCATCCAAGAAAACCGGGCTGCCGCGCGCCCGGCTTCGCACTTCGGTTGGTGCGGATTCGATTATGTTTCACCCCCATCCGGCACCTGAGCACCTCTTGCCCATCATCGAATGTGACCCGTGGCGGGAACAGTATTTCCGCGACGTTCCGTGCCCGCCAGATGTCATTGTCCCCACTGACGACATGGAGGCCTATCGGCTGTTTCCACAGCATCGGTGGGTGTACAACAAGCTGCGCCTGTGCGAGACGCAGGGGATCGAGCATGCGCCGCACGGGATTCGTCCCACGCAGTTTCCGGTTTTCAGCAAGCCGATCTACAATCTGAACGGGATGGGCGTCGGCATCGGCGTGATGTGGAACGCGGAGGACTACGACCGCATGATCACGCCGGGTCACCTGTGGATGGCCCTGCTCGCCGGCGAGCACGTCAGCAGCGATGTGGCTTTGGTGGATGGCAACCCGGTGTGGTGGAAGCACGCCGAGGGCGTCCCGTTGGCTGACGGTGCGTTCGACCGCTGGATCATTGAGGCCGGCTGCCGACCGGACCTGGAGGCCTCCGTCGGTGCGTGGCTGCGGGAGCACATGGCTGGGTACACCGGCATGGTGAATATGGAGACGATCGGCGGTCGGATGATCGAGTGCCATCTCCGTCTCGCCGACCAGTGGGTGGACCTCCATGGGCCGGGATGGGTCGAAAGCGTGGTCGAGCTATATACCACGGGCCGGTGGCGGTTCGATGACGGCGGCCGCCGCACGGGGCACAGCGTCGTGCTGTTCGGCGACCACGGGTACTGGTATCGGGTCGACGAGAACCTGGTCGAGTCGCAGCGGCATCGGCCGGGGATTTCGAGCATCCAGATCACGTTCCATCCCGACCGCCTGCCCGAGCGGCACGCCATGCCTCCGGGCGGATTCCGCGTGGCGGTGGTGAATTGCTGGGACCTTGAAGCGGGATTCGCCGCGCGCGCCACTCTGGCTCAGGCGTTCCAGCGCACGCGGCAGGTTGGTCCGATGATCGTCACGCCGGAGCACCGCGCGGCGTAGGAGCGAGGACCCTTCCCCAGTCGAGCCGCGCCGAGTAACTCCCCCCGCGCGTGACCGACCTCAAGCGACAGCTCACGCTGTTCGACGCCACCATGATCAACGCCGGGACGATGATTGCCTCGGCGATCTTCATCGTTCCGGCGACCATCGCCGCCGGCCTCCAGGGCTCGGCGCTCACCATCGGCGTGTGGGTCGTGGGTGGGCTCGTGTCCCTTCTCGGTGCGTTGTGTGTGGCCGAGCTGGGCGCGGCGTATCCGCGGGCCGGCGGGCAGTTCGTCTACCTGCGCGAGGCGTACGGACCGCTGTGGGGCTTCCTGTACGGCTGGGCCGCATCCCTGGTAGTGAACCCGGCTTCGATCGCCGCCATCGCGGTGGGGTTCGCCACGTACGTCGGGTTCTTCGTGCCGCTGTCCGGGGCCGCGATCCAGGTCGTCGCAGCGGCGTCCATCCTCGTGTTGACCGCGCTCAACACCGTGGGTGTGCCGCCCGGCGTGCTCACCCAGAACGTCCTCACGGCCCTCAAGATCGGCGCGCTGGCGGCAATCGTCGGGCTGGGGCTGTTGCTGCCCGGCGGGGATGTTGCGAACCTCACCGCGGCGGCGCCCGGATGGTCCTTCGCAGGCCTCGCCGGCCCGCTCGGCGTGGCGATGGTCGCGGTGCTTTGGGCCTACGACGGCTGGATCGAGATCACGTACGTCGGGGGGGAAGTCGTGGCGCCGGAGCGGAACCTGCCACGATCCATCGTACTGTCCACCGCCTTGGTGATTGCACTCTACGTCCTGGTGAACGTGGCGTACGTCTACGTGCTGGCGCCGGCCGGGATGGCGGCGTCCCCGCTCGTCGCCTCCACAGCCGCTGAGATGGTGATCGGGCCGGGCGGCGCGGCGTTGGTCGCGGCCGCGATTCTCATCTCCACGCTCGGGGCCAACAACGGGATCGTGCTCACGTCGGCGCGGATCCCCTATGCCATGGCCAGGGACGGGCTGTTCTTCCGCTGGACCGCGCGGGTGGATCCGCGGTTCGGTACGCCGGCGCTTGCGCTCATTGCCCAGGGCGTCCTCAGCGCGGGGCTGGCGCTGAGCGGGACGTACGAAGAGCTCATCACCTACGTCGTGTTCACCTCCTGGATCTTCTACGCGATGAGCTGCGGGGCCGTGATCCGGCTGCGGCGCACGGCGCCCGGAATGGAGCGGCCCTACAGAGCATGGGGATACCCGCTCACGCCCGTCTTGTTCATCGCGTTCTCGCTGTGGCTCGTGGGTGCCACGATCCTCGAGTCGCCTCGCGAGTCGGCGATTGGGGCGGGGATCGTGCTGGCCGGTGTGCCGGCGTACTTCTCTTGGAAAAGACGGGCGATGACGGGCCGTGACAGGCGATGACAGGCGACGTCAAGGCGACGGTAGGCGACGAGGGACGACGCGAGACGAGCGGACGGATCGAGAGGCGAAGGGACCGTGCTGCACCTGACGAACGGTGATCACGCGGCGAGCTGTATTACCGGGGCGGGCATCGTGGGGACGGTGGTGCCGTGGCGCGACGTCCTGCATGAGGGGCCCGTGCCGGCCGGTCTGTCAGTCCATGAGATGCGACTGACCCGCGCCCGGTTCCTCGCGGACCAGGGATGGGGTGCGTACCTCGACGTCCTAGCGGAGCTGGTGGGGCGGGATGCCGCGCTGGCGTCGTTTCCGCGACACGAGGAGGTCGTGCTGTGGTTCGAGCACGATCTGTACGATCAGCTCCAGTTGATCCAGATCCTCGCCTGGTTTGCCGAGCGGGACCCCGGCGCCACGCGCCTCTCGATGGTCGTGACGGATGACTACCTCGGGCAACGTCCCGTCGAAGCCTTGCAGCAGTTGTTCGAGACGCGGCGGGCAGTCACAACGGCAGACCTGGCGGCGGGTCAGGCTGCGTGGCGCGCATTCACCTCTCCCGATCCGCGCGCCATCGAGGGGTTCCTTGGCGGCGACGTGACGCTCCCGTTTCTCGGCGCCGCGCTGCACCGGCATCTGGAGGAGTTCCCGGCCACCGGGAACGGGCTGTCACGCTCGGAACGGCAGGCGCTGGAGGCCGTGGCGGCCGGCGCAAGCTCCCTCGGGGAGGCGTACGTGGCCGCGCACCATCAACGCGAGGACGCGGTGTTCCTGGGTGACATCGTGTTCGCGTCCTACATCGAGCGGCTGGGCCGCGGGCCTGAGCCCCTCTTGATCGGCCAGGATGGCGCCACAATCACTGCGCCGCGGGACCCGGAAGACGCGGCGCCTTTTTGGAAGCGTCGGGCGCGAATCACCGCCTCCGGGCGGGCCGTGCTGGACGGCTGGCGGGACTGGATTGCGCTCGCCCGTCCAACTCGCTGGTTGGGCGGGGTGGAACTGCGCGGCCTGGAAACGCCGTGGCGCTGGGACGCGCGGACGGCGTCGCTAGCTGCGACCTCGACTACCGGCTGATTGCTCGACGGATCGCTTCCACCGTCTTGTCCGCCCGCCACGCAACCACCCGCCGTCCCCACGCGATCGTGCTCTCCGCGGGAGCCAGATTGACGCCGTTGATCGAAAACCTCCCCGCGGCGACGCGCTGCGGCATCCGCACCGAAAGCGGTTCCACGGTCATCATCGTGGACGTGATCTGGAAGTCGTCGTGATAGCCCTCGTCCACCTGATGAACGCCCTGGGACTCGAGCCAGCGATACACGCCGGGGTAGTCGTAGTACTCCGGGATGAAGTGAATGCCGGTCCCGGTCCCGGCCCAGGTCGCCGATAGGGCGTCCGCCACGGCGCGCATACCGCGCTGGTTCCCGCCGCTGTCGCCGATCAGGATCACGTGCGTGAACCCGTGCTTACGGAGACTATTCGCGATGTCCGTGAGCAGCCGCTGGTAGGTCTCCTCCGTCAGGCTGATCGTGCCCGGGTAGCGCATGTGGCCGGTGGGAGGGTCAATGTCTCCCTCCGGCACGAACGCGATGATGGGAGCCACCAGCGCATTGCCCAGTTGTTCCGCAATCGCTTCGGTCGTGGCTCGTAGCACGACGTTGTGCTTGCCGAGCACGAGATACGGTCCGTTTTGCTCGATCCCTCCGGTTGCCACGATGACGGTGGTCTTGCCGCTCCTGATCGCGTCGCGGACCTCGAGCCACGTCAACTCCTCGAGGAACACGGACTCATGCGCGGCAATGGGGCGCGGCATGTTGGGGTCGGGGTTGGTCGCAGCCGGCGATGCACCCGGCGTCTGTGCCGTACCAGCCCCGACCGTGAAAGCGCCGGCCGCGATCGCCACGAGGGTCGTTGCACGTGCGAACATGGTTCATCTCCTGTGCGCGGCCCGGTGCCGGGCCACCGTTCATGGGTTCGGCAGGAACTCCCATCGGGTCGTCACCGTCGCCGTGACCTGGAGGGAGCCCGGTTCAATCGGCGTGTCAGTGGTTGCCAAGGCCATGACGCGCCCGGCTCGCTCGTACGGAATGGAGGCCTCTCCGGAGTTGGCTTCGAGCAGCGCACCCAACCGTCCGCCCGCCGCGCGAGCGATCGCGGCGGCTTCCTCGCGCGCCGCCTGGACGGCGCGTTCGATCGCCTGAAGGCGCATCGCGTCCCGCCGCGTGGACTCAAACGAGAGACCGTGAACGCCGTTCGCCCCCGCGCCCAGCGCGGCATCGATCACCCGTCCTACGCGAGTCAGGTCGTGGATGTGGACCTGAATGGTGCTCTGCACCGAGTAGCCGGACGGCCGGTTGCGCTGCGGATCGTATTCGGGCTGGACCGCATAGCCCGTGGTTGGGAGCGATTCGGCGGGGAAGCCCAGGCTGCGCAAGGCGGCGCGCACGGCCGTGGCGATCACCGCGTGCTGCTCGGCGGCGCGGGCGGCGTCCGCGTCCCGTGTGCGGACACCGATCTGGACCTCCGCGAAGTCGGGCGCCAACTCGACAGACCGCGTGGCCGTGACGATGATGTCCCGCGTCGACGGGCGGTCGGCTGGCGCGGTCTGGGCCGTAACCACGCTTCCCGTGCCGCCACCGATCACGAACATCATCACCGCACGGACCACTACCGTTGACCTTGACATGTTCTCCCCCGCGGGTAGCTCACACGCTACCCATGCTTTAGCACCGGGACCCGGCCACTGCAAGGCGTGTGGCAATACGGTGTTGATATTCGTTTGACATGATGATTGCACGATATAGGCGGGGATGAGTAGGGGGGTCGCATCTCACGAGGCTGGCGGTACGAGCGAAGCGAAGCTCGTGGGGCGGCTTCCCCCTCCATCCCCCATCCTGCTATTCATTCCCCATGCCCGCACAGTCCGAAGCCCGGCTCGTGCCGCTACTTGCGTCGTTCCCCTCGGTGCTCATTGGTTACTCGGGAGGCGTGGACTCGTCACTCCTCGCGGTCCTGGCCCGTCGTGTTTTGGGGCGGAAACGGGTATTGGCGGTCCTCGGGACCAGCGCATCGGTCCCTGACGCCCAGCGCAACCTCGCGCGTGACGTCGCGCGGCGGTTTGATGTGCCGCTCGAGGAAGTGCGCACGCACGAGCTCGACGACCCCGACTACGTCGCCAACCGGCCGGATCGCTGCTACTTCTGCAAACGCGAGCTGTGGAGCCGGCTCTCGGGCCTGGCGCGGGAGCGGGGCTATGCGATCTTGGCCGACGGGACCAACGCCGACGATCTGAACGATCACCGGCCGGGACTGGCCGCGGCGGCCGAGCGAGGGATTCGCTCGCCGCTCGCGGAGGCGGGGTTGACCAAGGGGGATGTGCGAGTCTTGGCTCGCTCGCACGATATCCCGGTGTGGGACGCGCCGGCGGCGCCGTGTCTCTCGAGCCGCATCCTCTACGGCCTGTCGGTCACACCTGACAGGCTGCGGCAGGTCGAGCGAGGCGAGGCCATCCTCCGGACTGCCGGTGTGCGCGGGGACCTCCGCGTCCGCCATCGGGGCGACGAGGCCCGTATCGAGATCGCCCGCGCGGAATTCGGATGCGTGCGCGCGCAGAGCGCCGAGATTGGGGCGCGGCTCCTCGAGCTGGGGTTCAGACGCGTGACGCTCGATCTTGGCGGCTACCGGCGCGGCAGTTTGCTGGCGGGCGGCGAGCCGGCGGTCGAAGTGCTGGCGGCGCTGGCCTGATCGCATGCGCCTGTTCGTGGCCGTGAACCTCCCCGCCGACGTTCGGCAGGCATTGTGGGAGGCGGCGGAGCCCGTGCGGCGTCGCGGTTACCCTGTGCGATGGGGTGGGCCCGAGTCCCTGCACCTTACGCTGAAGTTCCTCGGGGATGTCGAGCCCAGCCGCGAGCCCGAGATCCGCCTGGGAGTGGACAGCGCGGTCACTGGGGCCCGCCGCTTCACGCTCTCTATCCAGGGGTTTGGTGTGTTCCCCTCGGCGAGCCGTCCGCGCGTGATCTGGGCCGGGTGCGGCGCGGTGCCGCCCCTCGAGATGCTGCAGCACCGTGTGGAGCGGGAGATGGAAGGCCTCGGCTTTCCTCTGGAAGGCCGGGCGTTCCGGCCGCACCTGACGCTGGGACGCGCCAAGAACGGCGCGCCGCCCGTCCGCATGGCGGGACTGGGCGCGGCGCTCGAGGAGCTGGAGTACGCTGCGGAAGCGACGGTCGAGTCCGTGGACCTGATGGAAAGCCGGCTGTCGCCGTCTGGCGCCCGGTACACCTGTCTGCATGCTGCGGCACTCGAGTCGTAAATGGCCGGATGTTTCCGCAACGCGCTCGCGGGCGTGGGCTGCCTGACGTTGCTTGTGGTGGGTGGTGCCGTCGGCTGGCGCTACCGAGCCCAGGTGGCAGGGCTGTATCGCTCGTTCCGCGGACCCGGCGTCACTGTCCCCACGCCCGACGCATCGGTGCCGGGACCGGCCGAGGCGACGATGGACACTGCGGTCTCTTCAGGAAATCCGGGCGCGGGGACGCCGGTGCCGGCTCCTGCGCCGGCACGTTCTCCGGGACCCGTCGCCGAATCACCGGCGCCGATCGGTCGGCCGAGCGACGCCGCGCTGCGCGCGGCGCGCGGCAAGGAAGGAGCGATGGAGCGCCCGGACGGCCCGGCGTCGGTGACGCTCACCGCTGCGGAAATGGCGTCGCTGATCGAAGACGGGCTCGATCCCGTCGGGCGGCGCGCGCTCGACTCGCTGGAGGTGGTGCTGGCGCCGGACCGTCTGGAGCTTCGCGCGGCGCTCGTGACCAGCAACCTCGGCGACCTTCTCGGGCCGTTCGCCGCGATGTTCAGGCCGCGCGAGCCCATGCGGGCGTCCGGGCCCGCGCGCGTGGCTCGTCCCGGGGTCGTCGCCTGGGAGCCGGATTCGTTCGTCGTCCGCGCGTTTCCGTTCCCGTCCGAGCTCGTGCCTGCGCTGGTGAGCCGCCTGATGGGCGGCGGAGGCGGTGCGGTGCCGATTCGCGTACCGGAGACCGTGGGAGACGTGCGCATCGCCCCGGGGGGCGTCACCTTCTACCGCCGGGAGGACCTGTGAGCCGGCGCGTGCTCGTGGTGGACGACGAGAAGGGCGTGCGCGAGGCGCTGCGCCAGCTGCTGGAGTACGAAGGGGTGGAAGTGCGCACGGTCGCCTCAGGCGCCGAGGCCATCGGGGTCTACGCCGAGTTCCTTCCACACCTGGTGTTGCTCGACGTCAAGATGGCCGGTCTGGATGGGCTGGAGACGCTGGCCAGGCTGCGCGAGCAGGATCCCCACGCGCACGTGGTAATGATCTCCGGGCACGGGACGATCCAGACGGCGGTCGAGGCCACGCAGCGCGGCGCGTACGATTTCCTCGAGAAGCCGCTGGATACCGACCGGATTCTCCTCACGCTACGACGCACGTTCGCGCACATGGACCTGTCCGCGGAGCACGAGCGGCTGAAGTCCTCACTCGACGAGCAGCACGCGATCGTGGGCAAGGCCCCGGCCATCCGCGAGCTGCTGCAGCGGATCGACAAGGTCGCGCCCACGGCGGCGCGCGTCTTGATCCTGGGCGAGAACGGCAGCGGCAAGGAACTGGTGGCGCGGGCCATCCATCAGGCGTCGCCGCGGGCGAGCCGGCCGTTCGTGGAGGTGAACTGCGCCGCGATCCCCGGCGAGCTGATCGAAAGCGAGCTGTTCGGTCACATGAAGGGCTCGTTCACCGGCGCGGTGGCCGACCGGCCCGGGAAGTTCGAGCAGGCCGACAGCGGGACGTTGTTCCTCGATGAAGTGGGGGACATGAGCCTGGCGGCGCAGGCCAAGGTGCTGCGCGCTCTCCAGGACGGCGTGGTGACGCGGATCGGGGCAACGAAATCCGTGAAGGTGGACGTGCGCGTCATTGCGGCTACGAACAAGGCCATTGAGGGAGAGATCGCCGCCGGGCGGTTTCGGGAGGACCTGTACTACCGGCTCAACGTCGTGCCGATCACCGTGCCGCCGCTGCGCCAGCGGCGGGATGATATCCCGCTCCTCGTGGAGCACTTCATGGCCCAGGTCGTGAACGAAGGCGGGCTGGCGCCGAAGCGGATGACACCGGAGGCCGTGGCCGCGCTGGCGGCGCGCGATTGGCCCGGGAACGTGCGTGAGCTCCAAAACGCGGTGGAGCGCCTTCTCATCCTCGCGCCCGGCAGCCAGATCACGGCCGCGGACGTGGCGGGGCTCGTGGGCGGACCTCCGGAGGCGGCACTTGGCGCCCTGATCGGCGCGGGGACGTTCGAGGGCTTCAAGCAGGACGCAGAGCGGGCGTTTCTCGCGGCCAAGCTGGCGGAGAACGACTGGAACGTGAGCGAGACGGCGCGCAAGCTCGACATGCCGCGCAGCAATCTCTACAAGAAGATCGAGAAATACGGGCTGCAACGCGACTCAAACCAAAGGGCGTGAGATGTTCACCTCTCACGTGTTCCGCTTTGAGGATCTCGCTCAGCCAAACTTGATCCCCTGCGCGAGCGGCAGGTCCGTGCTCCAGTTGATCGTGTTGGTCTGGCGCCGCATGTACACCTTCCACGCGTCCGATCCGGACTCCCGCCCTCCGCCCGTGTCCTTCTCTCCGCCGAACGCCCCGCCGATCTCCGCGCCGCTGGTGCCGATGTTGACGTTGGCGATGCCGCAGTCGCTGCCCCGCGCCGAGAGGAACAGCTCCATCTCGCGCACGTGCTCCGTGAAGATGGCCGAGGACAGTCCCTGCGGCACCCCATTGTGGAGCGCGATCGCCTCGTCCAGGTCGCTCACAGCCTGTTCGGGCGACGTTCCGCGCCGTCCGTAGCCGATGATGTAGAGGATCGGCGCGAATGTCTCTTCCTGGACAACCGCGAATTGGTTGCGCGCGAGCGCGATGCATGGCCGGACGTAGCGGCCACCGGGATACGCAGGCCCGTCCAGCAGCTCGCCGCCGTACGCGATCTCTCCGCCTTCGGCTTTCACGCGCTGGATGGCGGATTGGAGGTCCGCTACGGCGTCGCGCGTGACGAGCGGCCCCATGAGCGTCTCCGGATCCCGCGGGTCGCCGATCCGGATTCCACGGTACGCCCGGACCAACCGCTCGAGGAACTGCGCTTTGATGGACTCGTGGACAATGATGCGGCGCGTGCTGGTGCAGCGCTGGCCCGCGGTCCCGATCGCGCCGAACAGCACGGCGCGGAGGGCGAGCTCCAGGCTGGCGTTCGGCGTCACGATGATCGCGTTGTTGCCGCCCAGCTCGAGGATCGTGCGGCCGAAGCGGGTACCTACGACCTCCGCCACGCGGCGCCCCACCTGACAGCTGCCCGTCGCCGAGACGAGCGGGATGCGCCGGTCGTGCAGCAGGCGATCTCCGACTGTCGAGCCCTTGCCCACCACCAGCGAGAAGAGCGCCGGGTCCACGCCGTGGTCGCGGCAGACGTGCTCGGCGATTCTGGTGACGGCGATCGCCGTGAGCGGCGTCTTACTGGCGGGCTTCCACAACGTGCTGTCGCCGCACACTGCGGCGATCGCCGCATTCCAGCTCCACACGGCCACGGGGAAATTGAACGCGCTGATCACCGCCACCACACCGAGCGGGTGCCACTGCTCGTACATGCGGTGGTCCGGCCGCTCCGAGTGCATGGTGAGGCCGTAGAGCTGCCGCGACAGGCCGGTGGCGAAGTCGCAGATGTCGATCATCTCCTGCACCTCGCCCTGACCCTCCGGGGCGATCTTGCCCATCTCGAGCGTCACGAGCGCGCCAAGCTCCGCCTTCACCTCGCGGAGCCGGTTTCCGAGTTGTCGGACGATCTCCCCGCGTTTGGGCGCAGGGACCTGTCGCCACGCGAAGAACGCGTCCTGGGCCCGGTCCACCAGCTCGTCGTATTCCCGCTCGGTCACCTGGCGGACCGTGGCGATGCGCGTGCCGTCAATCGGTGTGATGACCTCGAGCTCCGGGCCCGATCCGATCCACTCGCCGGCGAAGCCGCCGGGATTGACGTCATCGATGCCCAGGGTGTCGAGGAAGGGGTAGGTCTGGATGGCGGTCATTGGCAGTGGCCGGCAGAGTCTACGTGCATGTTAGCGGCAGGGGCGGCGGGAGCGGCAGGGGCGGCGCAAAGAGCGGCATAGGCGGCATACGCGGCATGTCACGCACAACTCCGTTCCATGCCGCGATGCCGCACACCCCGCTCATGCCGCGTTCTTTTGGCACGCCCTGCGTGATTTTGCTTGCGGTCTCAGCCACCCTCTCCCCTACCATCTCCGCATGCCCCACCAATCCGTGGCCGTCATTCTCAACGTCAACGGGGCCGTGCTTGACTGGGACGCGCTGGCCGATCTGCCGGAGGCCCGTCTCATCCGCGCGGAGTTCGCGCGCGGCGAGCGGGCGGGGTGCGTGGCGGCTACGCTGGAGCATGAGTGCGAGGCCGCCGACCTCGCCGCCGCGCTCAGGCGGTGGGCCGCGTGTCGCGGGTGGTCTGTCACAGTTGCGCCGCTATGGGGCCCTCGCTAACGTACCGGCGTGACGGCGCCGACGGGGTTCGTGAATCGCTTCCCGCGGAGAACCTCGCTCCGCTGTCCCGGTGCCCCCTCCGCTGTCGTCCCCATCTCGCAGGTCTCCATCTCGTTGCGATCTCGTTCCCGGCGGGAACGCACCGCCGTACCGGCCAACGCAGCGCGGAGCTAACGATGGGAATGCGCGTCGGTTCCGTGAGGAAGGCTTCGCTCGACGAGGGCTCGCTCGACCAATACCTCCGGGAGATCAGCCAGTACCCCTTGATATCGCGCGAGGAGGAGGTGGATCTCGCGCGACGCATTAAGACGGGGTGCCCCGAGTCCCTCGACAAGCTGGTCCGCAGCAACCTGCGGTTCGTCGTCTCCGTCGCCAAGAAGTACCAGAACCAGGGCGTGACGCTCTCGGACCTCATCAACGAAGGCAACCTCGGCTTGATCCGCGCGGCGCACAAGTTCGACGAGACCAAGGGAATCAAGTTCATCTCGTACGCCGTCTGGTGGATCCGGCAGGCGATCCTCCAGGCGCTCGCCGAGCAGAGCCGCATCGTCCGCGTCCCGCTCAACCGGGCCGGGACGCTGCACCGCATCGGCAAACGCTCTTCCGCGCTGCTCCAGGAATTGGGCCGCGAGCCGACCGTCGAAGAGATCGCCGAGGGGATGGATATCTCCGAGGAAGAGGTGGCCAAGACGCTGTCCATCTCGCAAAGCCACCTCTCCCTCGACGCGCCGCTCACGCCGGGCGAAGACAACAAGCTGCTGGACTACCTGCCCGACACCCAGAACCCCGGCCCCGACGACGAGACCTTCGAGCACGCGCTCACCGAATCCATCGAGGAGGTCCTCTCCACGCTGAAGGAGCGCGAGGCCAAGATCCTCCGGCTCTATTTCGGCCTGGATGAGCAGGAGCCGATGACGCTCGAGGAAATCGGCAGCCTGCTCGGCATCACCCGGGAACGGGTGCGTCAGATCAAGGAGAAGGCCCTGGCCCGCCTGCGGCACGTGAGCCGGGCCCGGGCCTTGGAGAGCTTCCTGTTCTAAAGCGCAAGAAGTGAGAGGTAAGGAGTGAGAGGTGGATCACCTGCACCTCGTCGCTTCGTTGCCCGTCCCGTTTTCCTCTCCCTTCTTACCTCTCAGGTCTTACCCCTGACCGCTCACCTCTCACGCTTTTTGGTCCTGTGAAACTCGGCGTCATCTCTCTCGGCTGTGACAAGGCGACCGTGGACTCGGAGCGCTTGGTCGGGGAGCTCGTGGGACACGGCGCCGCCGTGGTGCGTGATCCGGCGACGGCGGATGTCGTGCTCGTCAATACCTGCGGGTTCATCGACGCCGCCAAGCGCGAATCCATTGAGGCGATTCTTGAGGCGACCCGGCTCAAGTCCGCGGGGTCGGTCAAGGCGGTCGTGGCGGTCGGGTGCCTCATCGAGCGATATCGCGACCAACTCCAGCGTGAGATCCCCGAGGTGGACCTGTTTCTCGGGTTCGGCGATCTCCCGCGCTTGGTGCCGGAGCTCGCTGCCCGGGGACTGATTGGCGATCCCGTCGCCCCGCATCCGGGGACACGGCATTTCCTGGGCACCGGACCGCACGTCCGTTACCTCAAGATCTCCGAGGGGTGCGACCATACGTGCGCGTTCTGCGCGATCCCGCTCATGCGGGGCCGGCACCGGTCCGAGCCGCTCGAGCGACTCGTGCGCGAAGCGCAGCAACTCGAGGCCGCAGGCGCCAAGGAGCTGAATCTGGTCGCGCAGGACCTGGGACACTGGGGCCGGGACCTAGGCCTCGGCGGTCCGAAACTGCCCGACCTGCTCGCCGCGCTGCTGGCCGAAACCGGTGTGCCCTGGTTCCGTTTGCTCTACGTGTACTCCGCTGGTCTCACGCCGCGTCTTGTGGATCTGATGGCCGCCGAACGTCGGATCGTGCCCTACATCGACATCCCGATTCAGCATGCCTCTGACCGAATGCTGGAGCGGATGCGCCGTCCGGAACGCCGCGCCACGATTCGAGAGAAAGTGCTGGCGCTGCGCGCTACCGTGCCGGACATCGCCATCCGCAGCACGGCCATGGTAGGGTTCCCCGGCGAAACGGACGACGATTTCCGCCAGCTGTGCGATTTCGCCGAAGAGACCGGGTTCGAACGGCTTGCCGTGTTTTCCTACTCGGCTCAGGAGGGTACCCGCGCGGCTGCGCTGGCGGACGACGTGCCGGAATCGCTCAAGCGGGAGCGGCACGGGGAGCTGGAAGAGCTGCAGCGCGGGATCTCCGAGGACCGGCTGGGGCGTTTCGTGGGCCGCACGGTGGATGCGCTGATCGACCGGGTCGCCGATCCTGACGAAACCGGCGCCACCCACGCAGGCCGTGTGTCGTGGCAGGCCGACGACGTGGATGGTATCACGTTCGTGCGCCAGGGTGGATGGAGCCGGCCGGGCGACTTCACGCGGGTGCGGATCACCGCGTGCCGCGACTACGACTTCACCGCCGTGGCTGTTCCGTGAAACCCGGGACGCTCGCCGCGGGCCTCGCTGCCGTGGCCGCGGCGCTTGCCTGCGCCGCGCTGCCCCCGGCGCCGCCACGCGCCGCCGAGGAGCCGGAATTGCGCGTGGCGGTCGCTGCTGGCGTGCCCAAAGTCGAGGTGGCGGGCCAGGGTCGCGTGCTCGGCGTGGTTGCGGGAGAGGCCGTGTTCGGGCTCGCCGCGGGCGAGGTCGCCGTGATCGTGCCGGACGGGCGGGGCCTGCGAGTGGAACACGCCGGCGGGCGGCCGCAGCTCGAATCGGTCACGTTCGCCGTCGTGGACCCCGCCAAGCACGTCGCGGTGAACGGCACGCCGTACCGCGGCGTCGTGGAGGTGTTCGCCCGGAACGGCGCGCTCACCGCCGTGGACCGCGTACGCTTGGAGGACTACCTGCTGGGTGTCGTCGCCCGCGAGATGGGCCCCCGCGAGGCCTCCGACGCCGCCGCGCTCCGGGCGCAGGCCATCGTCTCCCGGACCTACGCCCTCCGGAACCGCGGGCGGTTTGGCGCTGACGGGTACGATGTGCGGGCGGGCATCACCGATCAGGCCTACGGTGGCGTCGCCGCCGAGACGCCGGAAGCCGGGGCCGCAGTACGGGCGACGGCCGGGGAGGTGCTGACGTACGGCGGCGAGCCAATCAACGCGTTCTTCCATTCGACCTGTGGCTACCGGACGGCGGTGCCGGGCGAGGTATTCCGCTCGGTCACGGATGCGCCGTACCTGCGCTCCATCTCCGACGAGCGACCCGGCGGGTACTACTGTGATCTCTCGCCGCGCTTCCGCTGGCGCGTCGAGTGGGACGTCGCTACGCTGCGCGATATATTACGCCGCACCGTGCCGGCCGTGCTGGGCGTTGATGCGGCGGAGCTGACCGAGGTGCAGGACGTCCGCGTGCACCGGACGGGCCGTTCCGGGCGCGTCACGGAGCTCCGACTGCGCGTACCCCGGGGCGAGATCCCCGTGTACGGGCCGGACATCCGCCAGGTGCTGGCCGCGCCCGACGGGGCGCCGCTCGGTTCCAGCGCGGTGCAGCTCACGGCGCAGTCGAACGGCGGTGCCCTCGTCCGGCTGACGGCGGCCGGCGCAGGGTCGGGACACGGAGTCGGCCTGTGCCAATGGGGCGCAATCGGCCGCGCGCGGGCGGGACAGGACCATCGAACGATTCTCGCGACCTACTTTCCCGGTACACGCCTGGAGCGCTGGTACTGAGATGAGCACCGTGCGGGTCGGGCTCGTGGGCACCGGAGCGATCGCGCAGGTCGCGCACCTCCCGGTGCTGTCGCGCATGAAGGACGTCGAGCTCGTCGGCGTGTGCGACAGCGACTTCGCCAAGGCGCGCACCATCGCAGCCCGGTTTCAAGTGGCGGATGTGTACGAGGACATCGAAGACCTGCTGCGGGACGGCCGGCCGGATGCCGTGGCGATTTGCACGCCGAATCACCTGCACGAGGTCCACGTCGAGACCGCGCTGTCAGCCGGCGCGCACGTGCTGTGCGAGCGGCCGCTGGCCTTGTCCGTCGAAGGGGTGCAGCGCGTGATCGCCATCCGCCAGCGGACCGGCCGCGCCGTCATGGTGGGGATGAACCACCGATTCCGCGGCGACGTCCAGGCCGTGCGCGGGTTCGTACGGAACGGTGGAATCGGGACGCTGCGGACCGTTCGCTGCGGTTGGTACACGTTCCGGCCCACGGGGCAGATCTCCGGCTGGCGGCAGCAGCGGGTGCGGGCCGGCGGCGGCGCGATGCTGGACCTGGGTCTGTCCGTGATCGACCTCGCCCTCTGGCTGGCGGGGTGCCCCACGCCTCGCAGGGTCTCGGCGGTGCTGCACCGTGCCGGCGACGCGGAGCTCGAGGATGCGGGCGCCGCCATGATCGTGTGCGAGGGCGGCATTTCCATCTTCGTGGACGTCGCGCGGGACTTCGTCGGCGACGCCGAGCGCCTGTGGCTCGATCTCCTGGGCAAGACGGGCTCCGCCTCGATCAACCCGCTGCGGCTCTACCAGGAAGCGCGCGGGACGCCGTCCAACGTGACGCCTGCGGGCGCCTCCGGACGGGAAGATGCGTTCACGGCGTCCTATCGGGCCGAATGGGCCCATTTCCTCGCGATCGCGCGCGGTCAGCTGGAGGCGCCCGACCTCTCCGACCAGCTCCTGTTGCACCGCGCGCTCGAGGCGGTGTACCGCTCGGCGGACCAGGGCCGCGACGTCGCCCCGTGAGGGCTCTGGCCCTGCCGCGCGGCGATCGGTGGCTGATCGTCGCCGGCGCCGGTCTCACTATCCTGGCGTACCCGCCGTTCCATCTGCTCTTTCCGTCGTTCACGTGTCTGGTGCCGGCGGTGTTGCTCATCGTCCGCGGCGGCGAGGATCCGTTGCCGCTCCGGCGGCAGCTCGTGCAGGGCTGGTGGTTCGGGCTCGCGTCCCACGGCCTGGTCCTGTACTGGATAATCGTGGCGCTGTGGCACTTCACGCCGCTGTCCGCCGCGGGCTATGCCGCCACGATTCTCATTCTCGCTCTGTGGACGGCCCTGTTGTTTGCGGCGACGGGCTGGGTGGGCCGGCGGCTTGGAGTCGGGCCGCTGATCGCGTTTCCGGTGATGTGGACGGCCGTCGAGTGGGCCATCGGGCACCAGGGCGATATCCGCTTCCCGTGGCTTGGCATCGGTTCCTCGCTGACGGGATTCCCGGTCCTGGTGCAGATCGCGGAGGTCATCGGCGCGCGCGGGGTAACGCTCGCTTTGGCGGTGGCCAACGCGGCGCTGGCGCTCGCCTGGCTCCAGCGGCGCGATCGACGCCGGGCAGCCGCGCTGGCGGGGGGAGTCGCGGCCGGCATCGCCCTTGCAGCCTGCTACGGCCTGGTCCGAATGCGGATCATCGAGACCCGGTCGCTGGGAACGGTCGCCGCGATCCAGCCTGCCGTGGGGTTCCAAGAGAAGTGGGACGCCAGGCTGCGGGATTCGATCGTGAACGGCTTGTTCGATCTGTCCGAGCAAACGCTGCGCGAGTCTGATCCGGACCTCGTGCTGTGGCCGGAGGCCGCGTTGCCGCACGCACTGGATTATTTCCCCGCGTGGGGGAAACGGCTCGCAGAGCACGCACGGGGCGGACGGGTACCGCTCGTAGTCGGGGGTGTTGACGTCCGCACGCATCCCGATGGCTCGCCGGAGTTCTTCAACGCGGCGTTCGTGTTCGACAGCGCGGGGCAGCGGAACGCCGTCCCCTATCACAAGAGATACCTCGTGCCCATCGTCGAGCGGGTGCCGTTCGTCAACCCGCGCTGGTTCTCCGCGCTCCGCTGGTTCGGCGCATTCGGTGTGGGCCCGGTCGGCACCGTGTACCAGGTACCGATGGGCCGGTTCGGCATCCTGATCTGCTACGAGTCCGCATTCGAGGATCTCTCGCGGCGATATCGGCGGGAGGGGGCGGACTTCGTGGTCAACATCACGAACGACGCCTGGTTCGGGAACACGGCGGCACCGTACCAGCACGCGGCGCACCTCGTCATGCGGGCCATCGAGAATCGAGTGGGAATCGCCCGCGCGGCCAACACCGGCATTTCCGAATTCGTGGATCCCTTCGGGCGGGAGCATGATCGCACGCGACTCGGGGACCGGACGCTCGTCGTCGGTCAGGTGCGGACGAGCGACGTGCGGACGTTCTATACGCGCGTCGGCGATTGGGTGGGCACGCTCACGGTGGCGACGGCGCTGCTCCTGCTCGGGGCGGCCTGGTGGCGGCGGCCGCGTCCGTGAGAATCGGCATCGACGTCGGCGGGACGTTCACGGATCTGGTGGTCCTCGACGCTGACGGCGCCGTGCGCGTAACCAAGGTGCGCACCACGCCGGATGATCCCGCGCGCGGGCTGTGGCAGGCCGTGGCCGCGCTCGGGCAGGAGGTGGGGCAGGCCGCGGCGTCGCTGGTGCACGGCACCACCGTGGCGACCAACGCGCTGCTCGAGCGTCGAGGCGGCCGCGTCGCCCTGCTCGCCACCGCCGGGTTCGAGGACCTGCTCTGGCTCAGGCGGCAGGATCGCGCGGCGTTGTACGACCTGGCGCGCGACCATCCGCCACCGCTCGTCGAGCGCGGTGCGGTGATCGGTGTGGCGGAGCGGGTCGGGGCGGCGGGTGTGGTGACCCCGCTCTCGGACGCCGAGATCGCGCGCGTCGTCGAGGCAACGGCGCGCCTGGCGCCCGACGCGGTTTGCGTGGCGTTGCTGTTCAGCTTCGCGCATCCCGAGCACGAGCGCCGCCTCGCGCAAGCGCTGCGGCACGCGTTGCCGCGGTGCCCCGTAGTGGCGAGCCACGAGGTCCTGCCTGTGTTCCGGGAGTACGAGCGCACCAGCACGGCGACAGTGGAGGCCTATCTCCGGCCGCTCGTGAGTCAGTACCTCGAGCGGATCGGCGGCGAGACTGCCCGCCATGGATTTGGTGAATTCCGCGTGATGGCCTCGAACGGCGGAACGCTGTCCGCCGCGCAGGCCGGGGTTCGAGCCGCGTCGCTCGCGCTGTCGGGGCCCGTGGGTGGGGTCGAGGGAGCGCGGCTCGCCGCCGCCCAGGTCGGCGCCCGGAACCTGCTCACGCTCGACATGGGCGGGACGAGCGCCGACGCGAGCGTCGTGCTCGACGGTGAGCCCCTCGTCCAGTCGGCAGGGGCGGTTGGTGGCGTTCCGCTCGCGCTTCCCCACGTCGTGATCGAAACGGTGGGCGCGGGGGGCGGAAGCATTGCGTGGGTAGACACAGGCGGCGCGCTGCGCGTGGGGCCGCGGAGCGCCGGCGCGATGCCGGGCCCCGCCTGCTACGGATTGGGCGGCGAGGATGCGACGGTGACAGATGCCGCGCTGGTGCTCGGTTGGCTCGATCCCGCCCATCCGCTCGCCGCCGATCTCGTTCTCGACCCCGAGCGGGCGCGCCGCGCCGTGGAGCGTGTGGGGCGGGCTGCCGGGCTCGACGTCCTCGCCTGTGCCGAGGGCATCGTGGCGATCGTTACCGCCACGATGGTGCGGGCGCTGCGTGGCGTGAGCGTGGAGCGCGGCGTTGATCCCCGGGGGATGATGCTCGTCGCGTTCGGTGGAGCCGGCCCGCTGTTCGTATGTCGGCTGGCGGACAGCCTGGGCGTGCGCCGGGCCCTGATCCCGCCGCATGCGGGGGCCCTGTCCGCGCTCGGGCTCGGCACCGCCAAGGGCCGAGTGGAATACGCCGCGTCGCTGCACCGCCGGGCGGACGAGTTGGCGCCCGGGGCCATCGCGGCCGCGTTCGAGCCGCTCGAACGTGCGGCGCTCGCGGAGCTGCCGGGCGCGGCGATCTCGCGGATCGCCGAATGCCGGTACCCGGGGCAGGGCTATGAGGTGGCGGTGGGTGCCGCGGAGACGGCGGGCGCCACGGCCGCGGCATTCCACACGGCGCATGAAGCGCGGTACGGTCACGCGGATCGGAATCGACCGGTGGAGCTGGTCAACATCCGTGTGGTGGCGACAGCCCTCGGCGTGGAGCCGAGCTTTGCCGCGCGCGGGACGGCCAGGCGGCCCACGGGGGGCCGAGCCCCGCTTGACGAACTGGCGCCGGGGACCGACCTCGAAGGTCCGGTGGTTCTGGACGGTCGCGACGCCACCGCGCGAGTCGAGGCAGGGTGGAGGGGGCGTGTTCACGCCACAGGGGCTATCTGCCTGGAGCGTGCGTGACGCTCGACGCCGTGGGGCTCGAGGTCATGGCGCACGCGTTCGCCGGCGTGGCCGAAGAGATGGGAGCCGTGCTCGTCGCCAGCGCGGTGTCGCCCAACATCCGCGAGCGCCGGGACTCCTCGGCTGCCCTGTTCAACGCTGCGGGTGAGATGGTGGCGCAGGCGGCGCACATCCCCGTGCATCTCGGCGCCATGCCGGATGCCGTGGCGGCCGTGCGCGCCATGAGCCCGGATCCCGGCGACACCTACCTCCTCAACGATCCGTTCACCGGCGGCACGCACCTGCCGGACCTCACGCTGGTCCACGCGGTGGAGCTGAACGGCGCCGTGGCGGGATACACGGTGGTGCGCGCGCACCACTCCGATGTGGGCGGTGCCCGGCCCGGCTCCATGCCGCCCGACTCCTCGGAGATCTTCCAGGAGGGGCTGGTGATTCCTCCCGTCCGGTGGGCCGTTGCGGGTCGTGTCGTTCGGGACGTGGAGCGGCTGCTGCTCGCCAACGTCCGCACGCCCGACATGCGGCGCCACGATCTGGCGGCGCAGCTCGCTGCCTGCGAGCGCGGGGCGTTGCGCTACCGCGAGCTGGTGGCGCGCCACGGCGCGGCCTACGTGACGGGCGCCGCCCGGGATCTCATGGACTACGCCGAACGCCGCGTGCGCGCGGCGGTGCGCGAGCGGGCCCGGCCGGGGACGTACCGGGCGGTCGACTGGCTCGAGGGAGACGGCATCGAGGATCGTGACCTGGCGATTCGCGTGGCGGTGATCGTATCGCCTGAGGGCCACCTGACGTGCGACTTCACGGGCACGGACCCCGCCGCGCGCGGCAACGTGAACTGTCCCCTCTCGGTGACGCGGTCCGCGGCGCTGTTCGTGTTGCGCTGCCTGGGTGACGAGGACCTACCTACCAACGGGGGGTTGCAGCGGGCGGTCACGGTCGTGGCGCCCGCCGGGTGTATCGTGAACGCCTTGCCGCCCCGCGCCGTGGCCAGTGGGAACGTGGAAACGTCGCAACGCATCACCGATCTCCTGTTTGCCGCGCTGGGTGAAGCCGCCGCGGTGCCGGCGCAGGGGCAGGGCACGATGAACAATGTCGTGTTGGGTGGTGAGGGGTGGACGTACTACGAGACGCTGGGCGGCGGCCAGGGCGCCTCCCCGGAGGTCGATGGCCCGTCCGGAGTGCACGTCGGCATGTCGAACACCCGAAACACGCCGGTCGAAGTGCTCGAAATGGAGTTGCCCGTGCGCCTCCGCACCTACGCGCTGCGGCGCGACAGCGGCGGACGGGGCTGGCGGCGCGGCGGGGACGGAGTGGTACGTGAGTACGAAGCGTTACAGCCGATGGAAGTCAGCCTGCTGAGTGAGCGCCGGCGCCACGCGCCGCGGGGCGCGGCGGGCGGAGGAAACGGCTCCCCGGGGTCGAACTCCGTGAACGGGAGACCCGTCGGCGGCCGGATCGCTAGGCGTTTGGAGCCCGGGGACCTGCTGCGCGTCGAGACGCCGGGCGGCGGCGGGTACGGCGCCCCGGTGAGGGGGTAGTTCCGGCCGCTGGACGGCGCGGCTTCTTCACCAGCACCCGCTGGAGAATCTCGAGCGCCCGTTCCACCTCTTTGTCCCCGAAGATCAGCGCCGGGCGGAACCGGATGGAACGCGTGCCGCACGTGAGGCACGCGAGCCCCTCGCGCCACAACTCGAGCCGAACGGCGTCCCGCCGCTCCCTGCTGGGCAGGTCGATCGCGAGCATGAAGCCCCGCCCGCGCGGGTTCGTCACGTCCGGCGTTTGTCCGGCCAGGGCTTCGAGCCCGTGGCGGAACAATGTGCCGACGCGCGCGGCGTTGTGCACCAGTCGATCCTCGGCCATCACCTCCAGGTACCCGGCGCAACGCACCATGTCCACCAGGTTCCCGCCCCAGGTCGAATTGAGGCGGGAGGAGACGCGGAAGACGTTGCGCTCGACGTCGTCAATGCGACCAGTGCTCATGATCCCGCACACCTGCGTCTTCTTGCCGAACGCGAGCAGATCCGGGACCACGCCGAGTTGCTGATAAGCCCACATCGTTCCCGTGGTGCCCATCCCGGTCTGCACTTCGTCGAAGATGAGGAGCGCCTCGTAGCCGTCGGCGTACTCGCGCAATCGCTTGAGGAAGTCGGCCCGGAAGTGGTTGTCGCCACCCTCTCCCTGGATCGGCTCGATCAGGATGGCGGCGATGCCATGTGGATCGCGGGCGAACGCCTGTTCGATCTCCTCGCACGCGCGACGCTCGGCCGCGGCCACGGCGCTCTCGTCCATGGGAAAGTGAATCGCGGGATGCGAGACGCGGGGCCACTCGAACGTCGGGAAGTCGGCGGTCTTGACGGGGTCCGTATTCGTGGTGGACAGCGCGTAACCCGTTCGGCCATGGAAGGCGTCCCGGAAGTGCAGGATCTTGTCCGCGCCGCCGCCGATACCGCGTGAGCGGTTTCGCTGGACCTTCCAGTCGAACGCGGCCTTCATCGCGTTCTCCACGGCGACGCCCCCTCCCGCCACGAAGAACAGATGGCGGAACGGTTCGGGGACGGCGTGACGCCGGAACGATTCGACGAACGCGGCGTACTCGCGCGAGTAGACGTCGCTGTTCGCCGGGTTGGTGAGCGCCGCCACCATCAGGGAGTGCCGGAAAGCGGGGTCCGCGAGCTTGGGATGGTTGTGTCCCAGCGGCAGGGTCGCGAAACAGGTGTAACAGTCCAGGTACTCTTTTCCCTCCAGCGCGTCCACCATGTAGTTGTCGTACGACCGCTCCAGGTCGATCACGATGTGGAAACCGTCCGCCAGGATGCTCTCGCGGAGGATCGGGAAGACCCGCTCGGCGGGGACCGTGACCTGGGTCATCGACAGCTCTGGATGCGTTCGACAGTAAGTTGCGGTGCGCGACGGTAAACGCCCGGTGAAAACGCCCTGAAAGTTATACCGGGACGCCGGTGGCGGCCGGGCGCGGGGGCAATTGCCAATTTCCAATTGTCAATTGTGAATTGACACTTGTTCACCCGTCGGTCGGCCGTTCGAACACCTTGGCCTCGGTGAACAGCGCGAACAGATCGGGGTCCAGCATGCCCGCCTTGACCTCGCTGGTCATGATGTCGAGGGCGCGCGGGAGGGGGACGGCCCGCTTGTAGGGACGGTCCGACGCCGTGAGGGCGTCGAAGATGTCGGAGATGGTCATCATGCGCGTCTGGATCGGGATCAGGTCAGCGCGCACTTTGCGGGGGTAGCCGCTCCCGTCGAGCTTCTCGTGGTGCCCGTACGCGATCCGCGGGATGTCCTCCAGCTCCTTGGTCCAGGGGATCTGCATGAGGAAGCGGTACGTGTGGGTCACATGGCTCTCGATCTCGAGCCGCTCGCTCTCGTCCAGGCTTCCCTTGCGGATCGAAAGGAACCGCACCTCATCATCGGTGAGGTAAGGGAGCTGCTTTCCTTCCAGGTCGGGATAAAACACCTGGGCGTAGCGCATCAGTTCTTCGAAACTGCCTTCCGGGAGCACCGTCGGTTCGTTGGACTGGGTGATCAGCTGCATGAACCGATCGAGCTCCTGGAGCCGGGTGTCGTGCTCCGCCCGGAGCCTTTTCAGAGCGTCTTCGTACCCCTCCGTACCGCACTTCTCGAGGAAGAGCGCCCGTTGCTCCTGGAACTCGGCATCCGCCGTCCGGCGAATGAAGGCATAGCGCTGTTTGATGAGCGCGAGGTCGGGCGGGTAGAGCTTCTTGGCCTTGACCAGTACCTGTTCTCGCACGCCGACTTTGCCGAAATCGTGCAGCAGGCCGGCATAGCGGATCTCGCGCAGCTGCTCGCGGGTGAACCGGATGGAACGGTAGAGTCCGGCGCCGCTGCGGTCCACCGCCTCCGCGAGGCCCACCGTCATGGTCGCGACGCGACCGGAATGGCCGAACGTCGTCGGGTCTCGCTGTTCGATGGCAGTGACGGCTGCCGTGACGAACCCCTCGAACAACCGCTCGATGCTCTCGTACAGCTGGCTGTTCTCAATGGACACGGCGGCCTGTCCGGCGAGCGACGTGACGAGCTCGACCGTACGGCGCGTGTAGGGAATGACCTGGGCGTCCACGTCCGCGGGCGCCGCGAGCTTGACGGCGAAGTCCCGCTTGCGGTTGATGAGCTGCAGCACCCCGATGACGGTGTCCTTGTGGTCTTTCATGGGAATCGTCATCAGGGACTTGGTCCGGTAGCCGTGCTTCTGGTCCACGGAGCGGTTGAACGTGAACTCGACGTCCGGGGGCAGGAAATACGCGTCGTCGATCACCAGCGGCTCGCCCGTGGACGCCACGTAGCCCGCGATGCTGGCATGGTCAATGGGGATCGTGAACTCGACCAGCGGAATGTCCCGGGAGTGGTTCTGCGACAGCTTGAAGCGGAGTCGCTTTTTCTCGTTTTCCAGCGTCTCCACCAGATACAGGCTGCCGGCGTCCGATCCCGTGACCTGGCGCGCCTGCGACAGGATCAGATCGAGCAGGGTATTGTAATCGCGCTCGGTGGAGAGCGCGATCCCGATCCGGGTGAGCTCACCGAGCTCGCGCGAGCGTGTGGCGGCTTCCTGCCGCGCGCGCACCGCCTCAGTGCGCGCGGCGGCCTCGCGGTAGGCCGATCGCATCGCGACGAGCAGGTGCCGCACGCCCGGCGGATCGGGCACATACGCGGCCACGAGGTCGTCGAGCTCCGTGGGCACGTCCGCTTCGCCCGCAGCGCCCAGCGCCACTACGGCGCCGCCCGCATCGGTGAAGCTCCGCAGCGATGCCGCCGGGAAGGCGGCCCGGCTCGCCGCGTCCAGCAGGAACACGGTGCGCAAATCCGCGACCTTGAGCTCGCCCGTCGACTTGATCTCCTGTGCGCCGATCTCCTCGGCTTCCAGCATCGGGGCGATCGGCGCCCGGCTGAACGTGGCCGGATGCAGCAACAGGAACTTCATCGGGGCGCGGGGATGGTATCCGCCACGGGCTTCACACCCGTGAGCAGGCGTGTAGGCCGGCGGCTCACTTGTTCCGTGAAATGCTCCAGCATGGCCGCGGAGTTGTGCAGATGCTGGATCAGCTCGGTAATGGCCGTACGATTCTCGCCTGTCATCGACTCCGCCGTGGACGCCACGCGATCGACGCGGCGCAGCACCTGCCGGGTGTCGGCCAGAATAGCGAGCACGCTGTCGTGCAGCGGGATCACGCGCGGCTCGATATCCGCCAGCACGTGCTCCGCCCGATCCAGGCTGGTCGTCAGGCGGTCCAGCGCCTGCTTCACGACCGGTGCGGACGTGCTCAGCAGGCGGTGCGCCTCGGCCGCCGTCTCCTGGCCGCGCCGCGCCAGCGCGCGGGTCTCCTCCAGCGTGCGCCGCAACTCCTCGCTCAGATCGGTGGCCACGCGCCCGAGGGCGTCCATGGCGGTCGTGCGCCGCTCCGAAACGAGCGTGTCCCCGGGCGCCAGGTAGTCGGCCCCCGGTTCGCCCCCGGGAACCAGCAGTTGCACCACCGGCGGCGCGATGGGGTTGAGCTGTTCGATTACCGCACGAGTGCCCCGCGGCAGGGCCACCGGCTCGCCATCGGGATAGCGCTCGAGAATGGACAGCCGCGCGACGAACGAGAGCCCTCCACCGGCGGAATCCACCGCCGGGTTCACCTGCCGGATCCGCCCGATTTCCAGCCCCTGGAGCAGCACTCGCGTGTCCTGGTTGAGGTCGAGCGCGGTCGCGGCGCGCATATAGATGTCCTGCCGCGCCACGAGCACGCCACTCGTGACTACGAGCACGCCGGCCACCGTTCCGATCACCACGAGCACGAACAGGCCGGTCAGGAAATCGCGCCGCTGGTGACTGCCGTCGATGGCCTACACCTCCCGCAAGACTTCGTCTCGCGCCACGCGGTAACGCGCGTCCACGCGCGCTCGCAACAGATGGGGCAGGTCTTGCCCCGTGATGAGCACCGTGCGCCGGGATCCTCCGGCGGCTACACCGCCTCGGGCGACCTCGAGCAACTCGGCGGCGGCCCGATCGGTGAGCCCGTCGAACGGCTGCTCCATCAGCACCAGCTCCGGGTCGAACACCACGGCGCGCGCCAGCGCCGCGCGCCGGCGCTGCTCCTCGTTCACCTGCGCGGGCCGGGACATGGCGACGACGGTGAGGTGCATCATGGTGAGAATGATGCGAATGCGGCCCTCGATGTCGTGCTCGTGCAGCCCCGTCCCGAAGCGCAGCGGCAGGGCGATGTTGTCGTGCAGCGTCAGGTTTTGGAGCAGACCGTCGCCCGCGGGAAGGTATCCCACGCGGCGGCGGAAGGCGAGCGCGGCGGCGCGGGGCAGCCGAGAAATCTCGGTGTCGAGTACCAGCGCCCGCCCGGCCTGCGGTTGCTCCAGGCCCAGAGCGAAGCGGGCCAGGCTGCCTACGCCCGAGTCCTCCGGGCCGGACACCACGACGACCTGGTTTGGTGGCACGGCCAGATCGCACACCGCCCCGCCGGGCAGCGCGACTGCTTCAAACCGGAGTAATGCCATGAGGACAATGGACCGCGGAGCTCGCCGAGAACACGGAGGGTGCAACGGCCTTCTCGCTTCGCTGATCTCTGCGCGCTCTGCGTTCTCCGCGGTCACTGCTGTTCATGAGAACACCGCGACGAACAGCGCCGAACAGAGAAAAATGGCGACGATGCTGCCCACCACCGCGCGGCCCGCGGCGATCGGGACGTCGGTGGGCGCGCGCCCCACGCGCAGCCCGTGAAAGGCGGGGAGCGTGCCGATGATCGCGCCGAAGGCGAGCCCCTTGCCGATCGACACACCGGCGTCGCCAAACGCGAGGGAGCGCAGCACCACGTCGAAATAGCGGTCCGTACTCATGCCGTTGGCCGTGGCGGCGATCAGCCCAGCGGCGATCGCGACGCCGTCGAACAACACGATGAGGCAGAAAACCGACACGACCGCGGCGCCGAGCCGCGGCAGCACGAGATAGTGCAACGGGTCGATGCCCATGCCCTCCAATGCATCGACTTCGCCCATCACTTTGTTGGTGGCGAGCTCGGCGGCGATCGCGGTGCCGGACCGCCCGGCCACGGCGAGGGCTGTGAGCAACGGCCCCAGCTCCCGGACGATCGCCACCACCATGAGCGTGCCGATGATCTCGGTGGCGCCGAAGCGCCCCAGCTCGCGCACGGCCTGGGAGATCACCAGGAAGCTGAGCAGGCCCGACAGCACGATGACGAGGGGAACTGCCTGTAACGCCGTGAACCAGATCTGGTTGACCAGGACGTGCCGTGCCACGCGGCGGCCCGCCCGAGGAAGCGTGCCGAACGATCCCAGGGCGTCCAAAAAGAACCGCGCCAGGGCTCCCAGCTGGGAGACCCGGCGCGTTACTTCGCTGCCGACGAACGCGATCGGCGCGCGCACGCCCCGCCGCTATTCTCCCGGACGGAGCTGCCGCAAGGCCTCTTTGGCCTCGGTGTAGTCGGGGAAGACCTCGATCGCCCGGTTGTACAGTTCGATCGCGCGGTTGCTGTCGCCTCGGTCCGCATACAACAGGGCGCGCGAGTACAGCGTGAGCGCCTCCGTCGGGACCTCGCGGGCCTGCCGCTCTTCCATGGCCTGGCGGGGGAGCGGCGGCAGATTCACGCCGCGGGTCAGCTCGTTGGCCAGCGACACCACCAGCGTGTAGAGCCGGTCCCGTTTGTCCTGCACCTTCACCGGCTTGACGATCTCGCTGGTCTCCACGTTCACGATGCGGGCGTCGATGCGGAAGTCGCCGTAGAAATCAATGAACCCGCCGAGCACCGCGTAGCGCGCGCCCACCAGCCGGCCGATCCGGGCTGCGGTGTTTGCGTCCACGCGCCCGGCCGCGCCCAGGTCCTGCTCGGCCACCAGGTCCTTGATGCGGCTGCGATCCACGATGCGGAGCGACTGATTGGACGCCAGCTCCGTGATGAGGATCTGCTGCAGGCCGACCTGGAGGGCGTCGAATACCTCCTTGTCCTGCCCGTACGAGCCGCCGTTCTCGAACGTGAACACCGCGATGCCAGGTCGCGTGTCCTGGCCCGGCGCCGACTGAGCGGTCGTTGCCAGAAGCGCCACCGCGAGCCCGAAGGCGCCAACCGAACGCCACGACATATGCTGCTCCTTCATCAGAGGGTAAGTGTCAAGCCTTCCGTTGCCGCGAACACTTCGAGCCGTTTCCCCGTCGTCTCCGCGGCTTCGCGGGCGCGCGCGACGAGTTCGTCCATCCCGGCGTCGTCGCGCTCTGGCCGGTGGTGGAACAGCGCCAACCGGCGCGCGCCCACCGCCGCCGCCAGTGTCACCGCCTCATCGAACGACGAGTGCCCCCAACCGCGGTGCTTCGCCAACTCCTCGGGCGTGAACATGGCATCGTGGATCAGCAAGTCCACGCCACTCAGGAACCGCTCCAGGTCGCGCCGCCAAGTGGGGGGCTCCCCATAATCTCCGCCTCTGCCCAGTTCATTGTCTGTGACGTAGGCCATACTGGCCCCGCCACCCACCGGGGTCAACCGGTACGCCAGAGTGTGGCCCGGATGCCGCAGTCGTGTGGTGCACACGCTGAACCCGTCCACCGTGAACTCCGACCCCTTCACGTGCTCGACCTTCGGCGTGGCGGCCAGCTCGTCCAGCGGCACCGGAAACACCACCGGGTGCATCTGCTGCCGCAGAATGATCTCGAGATCCACGTCGCCCTGGCGCGCCCCCCAGATGCGCACCACGTTCCCCTTGCCGAAGAACGGCGCGAAGAACGGCAGGCCCTGGATATGGTCCCAGTGCGTGTGGCTCAGGAGCAGGTCTACGGAAACTGCGCCCCGCTCGGCCCGACGCACGATCTCGTGTCCCAGCAGCCTGATACCGGTCCCTGCGTCCAGAATAACCAGGCGGCCATCGTCTTCGCTTTCCAGCGAGACGCAAGCCGTGTTCCCCCCGTATCGCGCCGTCCCCGGTCCGGGCGTTGGTATGGAACCCCGCCCACCCCAAAAAGTTACGCGCGTGGTCACCGTGCGGGCCTGGCAGGCAAGATATCGAGTCTCGGTTGCCGGTCTAAGTGCAAGCTACGCATGGGGTCTCGGGGATCGGAGTGATCTGGATCACGACCGCCCTGCCAGTGCTTCGAGGGCCGGGCGGTTCTTTATCGCGATCGATCGGCGGGACACTTCCAGCAGACCTTTATCCACCAGCTGTCGCATCGTGCGAGAGACGGTTTCACGGCTCGAGCCGACCATCTGCGCGATCGTATGGTGGGTGACTTTCCGCGTGATCTGCACGCCGTCGCTCTCGTCCGCCATGCGCAGCAACAAGCGCGCGACGCGTCCGTTGACGTCGAGCAACACCAGGCCGCCGATCTGCTCGTCCGCTTCTCGCAAGCGGCGTGAGAGCGCGCGTAACAGACCCAGCGCGATGCTCGGCGCCTCCCGCAAACGTTGATGGAAATCTTCCCGCCGCAGGACCAACATGGCGGCGTCTTCCATCGCGATGACGTGGGCCGATCGCGGCTCGTCGTCGATCAGGGCCATCTCGCCGAAGAATTCGCCTTCCCGGAGCACGGACAGAATGACCTCCCGGCCATCCTCCCCAATCAGCACGACCTTCACCGATCCCGTGACGACGACGTACAAGGCATCGCCGGGATCATCCTCGAACAGAATGACGCTGTTCCTGGGGTAGGTCCGCTCGCGGGCCACGTCGGCGATCCGGGCGATCTCCGGCTCGCTCAGGTTCGCGAACAGCGGAACCTTCTGGAGGATCGGAACGAGCGACATGAACGTCGTTTCCTCAGGCGGCAAGGTTACCCCTCACACTGCGCGGTGTCAAACGGCAGGGCGAGCCTGGCTTGCAGCCAAGTGCATGTCCCCGCTACATTTACCGCCTGAGTGTCGGACGATCCCCAACGGAGTGATGACGTGAAACAGGGTATTCACCCCCGGTATCAACGCGCCGTCGTGCAATGCGCCTGCGGCAATACGTTTGAGACGCGCTCGACCCTGGCCGCGATCCATGTTGAGATCTGCGCCCGCTGCCATCCGTTCTTCACCGGCAAGCAGAAGCTGGTGGACACCGCCGGTCGCGTGGAGCGGTTCCGCCAGCGCTACGGCAAAGAGGCCGAGCCGGCGGGGACGTGAGTGAACCAGGCGCGGCTGAGTGCCGCGCTTGCCCGCGCGGCCGAGGTTGAGCGGGAGCTGGCCGACCCGGCGACGGCGCGCCACCCCGAGAAGCTCAAAGCCCTCGGGCGCGAACATGTGCGCCTGGGGCGCATCCGCGTGACGGCCGACCGTCTGGCGAAGCTCAGTGCCGATCTCTCGCAAGCGCGCGAAGTAGCAGGCGATCCGGACCCGGCGCTCGCCGAGCTGGCCCGGGGCGACATTGACCGGCTGGAGCCGGAGATCGCGAGCGCTGAGGCGGCGCTGCACGATCTGCTGGTGCCACGCGATCCCCTCGACGACCGAGACACCATTCTGGAGATCCGAGCGGGGACCGGCGGTGACGAGGCGGCCCTGTTCGCGGCGGACCTGCTCCGCATGTACCTGCGCTTCAGCGAGCGACAGGATTGGCGAACCGACGTCGTCGCCCTGTCGGAAGGCAATCTCGGCGGCGTGAAGGAGGCCATCGTCAAGGTGAGCGGCGACCGCGCCTTCGGGCGCCTGCGGCACGAGTCGGGTGTGCACCGCGTGCAGCGGGTGCCCGTGACGGAGGCGCAGGGCCGCATCCACACGTCCGCCGCCACGGTCGCCGTGTTGCCCGAGGCCGAGGACGTGGACGTGAAAATCGAGGAGAAGGACCTGAAGGTGGACGTGTTCCGCTCCTCGGGGCCGGGCGGGCAGAGCGTGAATACGACCGACAGCGCCGTCCGCGTGACCCACCTGCCGTCCGGGCTCGTGGTGCAGTGCCAGGACCAGAAATCCCAGCTGCAGAACAAGCTCCGGGCGATCGAGGTCCTGCGGGCCCGGTTGCTCGATCGCATGCTGGCCGAGCAGGAGGCCGCCCGCGCGCGCGAGCGGCGCGCCATGGTGGGGACCGGCGACCGATCGGCGAAGGTCCGCACGTACAACTTCCCGCAGAACCGGGTGACGGATCATCGCATCGGGCTCACGCTCCACCGGCTCGATGACATCCTGGACGGCAACCTGGACGAGCTGGTGGACGCGCTGGACCTCGCCTATCGCGAGGAGCGCGCCCATGTCTGAAGTCGTGACCGGCCCGACGGTGGCGGCTGAGCTGGACCTGGCTGTCGAGCGCCTGCGCGGCGTTCCGGACGCCCGGCGCGAGGCACTCGAGCTGTGGGCGGCGATCTCGGGCGACCGTGCCGCTCGCGTATGGCTCGGGCGGCGGATGTCCGCACCGCCCGGCGTCGCGGAACGCTTCCGAGCGGCCGTGACGCGGCGGGCAGGCGGGGAGCCCCTGGCCTACGTCACGGGTCGGGCCGCGTTTCGCACCCTGGAGCTCGACGTGGACGCTCGGGTCCTGATCCCGCGACCCGAGACCGAGGGCCTGGTCGAGCGCGTGCTCGCCTGGGCGCGCCGACACTGGGGCGATCGCCCGTGGGGTCACGCGTTGGATATCGGCACGGGGAGTGGCTGCATTGCGTTGAGTCTCGCGGCCGAAGGGGGCTTCGGCGCGATCACGGCTGTGGATGCGAGCGCGGAGGCGCTGAGCGTCGCGCGGCGTAATGCCGGGCGCTCGCCTCATGGGGAGCGGGTGCGTTTCTGCCAGGCCGATCTCGTCCCGCCGGGTGACACGCGGTTCGACGTGATCGTGTCCAATCCGCCGTACGTGACCAAGGCGGAGCACGCCGCGCTGGATCCCGCGGTGCGCGATTTCGAGCCGGCGGGCGCGCTCGTGTCGGGCCCCGACGGGTTGGTCCACACGCGGGCGATCATCGGTGCGGCGGAGATGCGGCTCGCGCCGGGCGGGTTGCTCGCGCTGGAGGTAGATTCCCGCCGGGCGGCCGAGACCCTCGCCTCGGCCCCGACCGCCGGCTGGCGCGACGTCCGGGTCGAGCACGATCTGTTCGGGCGACCGCGCTACCTGCTCGCCACCAAGGAGGCGTAGTGATTCCTGCCAGGGCGGAGGAGCTGGGCCGGCTGATCGGGCAGACGGAGGAGTACAAGGCGCTGAAGCGGGCGCGTGACAAGCTGCGCGAAACCCCGGAGCTGGGGCAGCGGCTGCGGCGGTTGGAGGAGATGGCGCGCGGGCTCGAGTCCGCGGCCGCGCGGGGCGAAGACGCGCCCGCGGTCGAGGTGTCGGCGTACGACGGCCTGTTGGGCGAGATCCAGGGGGATCCCGCCTACCAGGGCATGATCGCGGCGCAGTCGAATTTCGACAAGCTGATGCTCCGTGTGAACGAGCACATTCTGAACGGCATCCAAAAGGGTGCGGCCAGCCCGATCATCACGCTGAGTTGACGGCAGGCGTGCGCGGCGCGTTCATCGTGGTGGAGGGGCCCGAGGGGGCTGGCAAGACGACGCTGGCGACCGGACTGGCCCGGCGGTTGCGGGACGCGGGTCTGGCGGTGCGGGAGGTACGCGAGCCCGGCGGCACGCCACTGGCGGAAGCGGCCCGACGCGCCGCGCTGGACCCCGTGCTCGCGGCGACCCCCGTGGCGGAGTTGTTCCTGATGCTCGCCGCCCGTGCGGACCATGTGAGCAAGGTCATTGCGCCAGCCCTGGCCGCGGGCGACATCATTGTGAGCGACCGATTCGAGCTGTCCACGGAAGCCTATCAGATTGCCGGCCGACAGTTGCCGCGCGACGCCGTGCTCGAGGCCAACCGCATCGCCACGGGCGGTCTCACGCCGGATCTCACGCTCGTGGTGGACGTGCCCGTGGACGTGGGCATTGCGCGGCAGCGGAACGCCGGCAAGGCGGCGGATCGGATCGAGCGGGACGGCCGCGGTCTGCACGAGCGAGTGGCCCGCGCGTTTGAGCGGGCGATGGGTCCGTCGCTGGTTCATCTCGACGGCACGCGGCGGCCCGAAGACGTGGAGCAGGCGGCGTGGCGCGTGGTCTGCGAGCGCCTGGGGGAACAGTTCCCGCGGCTGCGTGTTCAACCTGCATGAGTCGACAACCGAGCGGAGGCGTCGGATGAAGAAGCAGCGCATTCTGGTCACGGTGCTCGTGGCGTTCGTGGCGTTCCTGTCCGGCGGGTGGCTGCTGCAGCGCGGCGCCCAGCGCGGTGGCGGCGTGTACCAGCAGGCGCGGCTGCTCGACGACATCCTGGCCTATGTGGCCGAGTACTACGTAGACTCGGTGGACGCGGCGAAGCTCTACGACCTCGCGATTGACGGGTTCCTCAACGAGCTGAACGATCCCTATACCAGCTTCCTCCGCGAGGAAGACTATCGCGATCTTGAGTTGAACACGACCGGCAACTACGGCGGCGTGGGCATGCAGATCGACGTGCGGGACGGGTGGATCACGGTCATCGCGCCGATCGTGGGCACCCCGGCCGACAGCCTCGGCATCGCCTCCGGCGATCGCATCGTGGAGATCGACGCGCAGTCCACGCGCGGCTGGGGCTCGGATCGGGCCGTGCGGGCCCTGCGCGGCCCACCGGGCACGAAGGTCACCCTCACGGTGGCGCGGCCCGGCCTGGCGGACTCGCTCCGCTTCGAGGTGACGCGTGCGCGGGTGCACGTTCGCTCGGTCGTGTATTCGTCCGTGTTGGGCGGTGACGTGGCGTACGTCTCGCTCGTCAATTCGAACATCAGCGAGCAGTCGGCCCGGGAGATCGCCGACGAGGTCACCAAGCTCAAGGCTCGAGGCGCCAAGGCGCTGATCCTGGACCTCCGCGGCAACCCCGGCGGCGTGCTGGACCAAGGCGTGGCCGTGGCGGACTTGTTCCTGGACCGTGGCGCCGTCGTGGTGGAGACGCGCGGCCGCGCACCTGGCGCCAACCAGACGTACCGGGGACAGGACGGGCAGCAGTGGCCGGATATGCCGGTCGTCGTGCTGGTGGATGGCGGCACCGCCAGTGCCGCGGAGATCATCGCCGGGGCGTTGCAGGACCACGATCGGGCACTCGTGCTGGGTACCACGTCGTTCGGCAAGGGGCTGGTGCAGACCGTCTACCCGCTGAACGGCCGGGAATTCCTGAAGCTGACCACCGGCCGGTGGTACACACCGAGTGGACGGACCATTCAGCGGCCGCTACGGGCGGTGGCGGCTCAGGCGCCGAGAGGGGAGCAGCCGGACAGTGCGGCCGCGCCGCCGCCGGCGGATTCGGCTCCGGTATTCCACACGGATGGCGGGCGAATCGTGTACGGCGGCGGCGGCATCCGCCCCGACGTATCGGTTCAGCCAGACACGCTCACCGATCCGGAGAAGGCCTTCGTGCGCGCGCTCGGCTCCGGCATCCCGACCTACCGCGACGTGCTGACCAGCTATGCGCTCGAGTTGAAAGGAACGAGAGCGGTGACGGACCAGCGCTTCCCGATCTCACCGGCCATGCTGGCCGAGCTGCACCAGCGACTCCGGGCGCGCGGGGTGGACGTGGCCGCGGCGGATTGGGAGAGCGGCGCGTCTCTGGTGGCGCAACAGTTCAGCTACGAGGTCACGCGGTACGTGTTCGGGCGGCAGGCGGAGTGGGAGCGGCGGACCACGGACGACGTTCAGACCCAGCGTGCCGTGGAGCTGATCAAGCGGGCGCGGACCCCCAAGGAACTGCTCGCGCTCGCGCGCGAAGGCGGCGACTGACGCCCGAAGCCTGGCCGGCGGTCGGCATTATCGGGGCGGGGCGGGCCGGCCTGGGGCTGGCCGTCGCCCTTCACCGGGCCGGCGTGCCGGTGCGCCTCCACAGCAGACATCCCAGGCCGGCGCCGGCCGGCATTCCAATCACCGCGGGCAGCCCGCTGCCATCGTGGCTGCCCGATGTGGACATCGTGCTGCTGGCCGTGCCGGACGCTGCGGTCCCTGGAGTGGCTACACTTCTCGCGGGGTCCGCTGCCATCGCCGGGCGCCACGTCGTCTTGCACCTCTCCGGTGTGCTCGATTCCCGCTCGCTCTCTGCTCTGTCCGGGAGCGGCGCCGGGCTCGGCTCCTTTCACCCGCTGCTGTCGTTCACGGACCCCGCGTCGGCGCCCCTCAAACTCGCGGCCGCCGTCGCCGCGGTGGAGGGGGATGAGCGCTCGCGCGCGGCGGCGTTCCTGCTCGCATCGCGTGTGGGACTCACGCCGTTTGTCATCCGGGCCGAGGACAAGCCGCTGTACCATGCGGCGGCCGTGTTCGGCGCGAACTTCCTCGTGACCATCGCGGCGGTGGGCCGCCGCCTGTTCGAGCAGGCCGGTGTCCCGCCGGAGCACGCCGCGCGTGGTCTCGCCACGCTCATGAGCGGCGTGCTGGAGAATATCGCTAGGGCCGGGCCGGCCAGCGCACTGACGGGCCCCGTCAAACGGGGAGACGCCGAGACGCTGCGCCGCAATCTCGCGGCGCTTGGGCCAGACGATGCCGCGTTGTACCGCGCGCTGTCCCGCGCGACGCTGGACATCGCCGATCTGACCACTGAGCAACGGCGGGCGGTGGAGGAAGCAATACACGAAAGGCGTGAGAAGTAAGCGGTGAGAGGGCCACCCGACCGCCCCACTACCTCTTACTTCTCACGTCCTACCCCTCCTGCTTCTTGTCATGGCTGTCTCAGGTTCCTCCGCAGGTCGCCGAGGTTGAGGATCGGCGTCCCACCTTCCGTCGGCACCATGATGATCGTGTTGTTCGACGTCCGCATGTCGTGCAACACCTCGAGGTACTGCTTCATCAGCGCTTCGGCCGTCAGCGTCTGATTCAGCAAGCGTTGCTGCTCGGCCTGAAGCCGGGCGACCTCCACGCGGTGCCGCTCGGTCTGGATCTGCTGTTCCTGCGCGATCTTGTTGTTGATGGCCTGCACGACCTGCGGCGGCGGCTGGAGGTCGCGGAGGAAGAAGGCGGTGACGGAAGCGATGCGGAACGGGCCGCCGCCCGCGCGGGGCTGCGTCACGAGGGCCGAGTCCACTTCGGCTTCCATGGTGGATGCGATGGCGTTGCGCCGCGCGATGTCGTTGATGGAGAACTGCACCATGCCGTCGCGCACACCGTTGCGGATGGCGTTGCGCACGGCGCTGTGAATCTGCGTCTCGCCGCCGATCTCAGTGAAGATCTGTGGGGCTGCCTGCGGGTCGATCTGCCAGCGAAGCGCTACGTCGAGGGTCATGCCCATCTGCTCGCTGGACAGCGCGGCGATGTCTTCGACGTCCTCGCCAGCCTCGGGGAACTGTTCCTCGCGGGTGGAAAACCGCTCCACGCTGGACCAGGGCGTCACGAACCGGATGCCGGCCAGGAGCGGCTTCGGGTCCACGTAGCCGAACGCGTGCCGGACGCCCACCTGTCCCGGCTGGATCACGACGATGGTTGAGCCGAGTACCAGAACACCGCCCAGCCCCAGGAGCGCGAGACTGACCGTGCGCAGGATGCCGGCGAGCCCCCGTGGTCCGGACGCGGCCATCGTGCGAATTCCGTTGACGATCAGGAGGCCGACGGCGAGGAAAATGGCGCCGAGGATGAGCTTGGACATGTCCGGCTCCGAGAAGCGGTTCGACGGAAGATAGGGGAACGGCGGCGGCCTCGACACCGCGACTCACGCAGCCATCCGGTCTCACTCGTCGAAGTCGTCGCCGAGACCGCCGGCACGCAAGCGCCTTCCGGGACCCACGCTGCGCATCGCGCCACGCTTACGCTTCTCCCCGCCACATCGAGCAGTTCGCGTAGTCTCGCAGTGCCCTCACACGTGACACCGCACCTCTCACCGCTCACGCCCTTCCGTGAGTCTCTTGTATTGCGCCAGGTTTCTTAGCGCCGCGGCTTTCTTC
>JACQHC010000021.1 GCA_016199245.1 Gemmatimonadota bacterium
ACCTCCCGGTACAAGAACAGCAGCGCGCTCAACGCCTGCGTCTGCGTCGCCGGCGCCACCCGCCCCTCCACCGCCAGGTGGGTCAGAAACGCCATCACCTCAGACTCGCCCAACTCGGCCGGATGCCGGGTGCCGTGAAACCGAATGAAGCGCTTGATCCACCCGACATAGGCCCCTTCCGTCCGCAGGCTATAATGACCCAGCCGCAGCTTATGCCGCACGGCCGGCAAGAGTCGCGTATTCGGCTGCATAGCCACCCCGCTGAGTCGGGCAACCATAACCCCTCCCAGCAACAGCCACGGCACCGGAACAACGCGACTCGGTACCCGTTTTTTGCGTCACCGCATCGACCGCGGTCTCTCATTTCGGAGCGCCCTACTCGTCCCGCACGAGGCCAAGGAACGTTTGCGCCGAGATCGCCGCGCGGATGGCGGACGAGTGGTTCGCCTTGCTGGACACGCCCATCCCCCGGCGGGTGGCGTCCACGGACCCGTCGGTGGCCTACTCACCGGGGCTGGAGGCCGTCATCGCGCCGCAGCCGGCTGACGTGGTCGAAGCCGTGCGGCAGCTGCACCGCTTCTAGCCCTCCGGCGGCTGCGACTTGGGGCTGGCTCGATGCGGCCTGAGCCCCCAGCTGGCCGCACTCCGTAATGAACGATCGTGAGCCCCCTCCCGATCTCTCCGCCGCATCCGACCAGGAGGTCGTGGCCTGGGCGCGCCAGGGCCGCGAGGAGGCGTATCGCGAGCGCCTGCGGCGATACCAGCCGTCCGTCTTTGCGCTCATCTACCGGATAGTTCGCCACCGCGAGCGGGCCAAAGACCTGACGCAAGAAACGTTCGTCAAGGCGCTCAACGCGCTCGACAGTTATCGCCCGGAATTCAGGTTCGCCCCGTGGATTCTCAGGATCGCCAACAACAGGGCCGTGGACTATCTCCGGCGCAACCGGCTCGACTCCCCGGACCCGGACTGCCCGCCGGATTCGATCACACCCGGCCAGATTGATGCGAGGGCGATCCAGGTGGCCAACCGCAGCCCGTCCCCGACGCCCAACTCGGACGAGCGCAAGGTCGCCGCGGCCATGGAACCGGCCATTCGACGGCTGAGAGGCCCTTACCGCCGCTGCATCATTCCTGCGCTATGTCGAGGGCCGATCGTACGACGAAATCGCCGAAATCCTGGGATCTGCCCGTGGGAACGGTGGGCACCTACCTGCACCGCGCCCGCGCCGAGCTGAAAGCCATGCTGGGTCCCCTGCTTAACCCCTCGCCTTCAGAATCAGCCCCTCCGCCAGCCTGAAGGGACGACCCGCACCAGGAGATCTTCCGCGCATCACGTAAGTGCACCATGGGCCCGCTACGTCGCCGAATTGCGCAAGCCCCGGATCACGTTGGGAAGATCAATCAGCCTGATCGCGACGGCGGGGGCGGGCTTCCTGCTCGCGCGAGCGACCCGTGAGTAGCCTGGGCCGTAAGTTGCTGCCGGCGGCGAGCTTAGGGGCTGCGGGGCCGCTTTGGGATGCCCTACTCGAAGCCTGGTCCGTCTCACTCGAAGCTTCGAGGGCCCGGTCCAAGACTTCAAAAGCCCTGGTCGAAGCCTGGAACGCCTCACCCGAGCTTCCCGGCGACGCGGATCGGCGTTCGAGTGCGTCACTCCAAGCTTCAAGCGCGTCACTCGAAGCTTCGACCGGCGCATTTCAAGTTCGGTCCGCGGCGGTCCTGGCCACCAGCGGCTCACTCCAAGTCAGGCGGCGGCCACCCCCGAGTTCGCCCGGCATACTCGTGCGCAGGAGTGCGGCGTTCGGCACTTCGGCCGCGCCGCCCAAGAATGCAACCACCTGAAACGGAGGTCACCTGGAGCAGGTACACCGGGAATGACTGACCGAACGTGTCGGTTCCCGAAATGAAGAACAGCGGCAGGTGCCACACGGCCCAGATGACGCCCAGCAGCACGCTCGCACGCGCGAGACCGAAGCGCGCCGCGACGCGGGGCAGGGCGTAGCCGCGCCAGCCGATTTCCTCGCCCGCCTGTACGGGAGTCGAGAACACGATCGCCACCGCGATGACGTACCACGCTTCCTGACCGAAGCGCGGCCAGTTCCCCAGCGCGACGCGGTGCAGCAGTGCCACGGCCAGCTTGAGCGCGGCCATATACCCCACCGCGAACACGTACCACCGTCCACGGACCTGCCACTGGAGCATACGTCCAAGCAGGGTTGAAAACCCGGCGCGTCCGTCGGCCCCCGCGGTGAGCCACAGAGCGACCAGGGGAAGGCATGACGGTTCCTGGCAGAAATAGCAGAGCCAGCAGCGGCCCAGCCGCCGACGCGGCCGACCCGTTGGACCGCGCGGCCGCCGCGAACCAGGCCGTCCAGGTCGCGGCGTACGTGAGCGCGAAAAATGTGAGGACCGATCCCTGGCTCACGGGCCGAGGTCTTTCACGGACTACCCGCCCGCAATGGCCCCGACGATCAGGAAGGGTTCCGCCCCCCTCACCACTGCCTCGGGCAGGGGGGAATCCACGGGCTCGTGGGAGAGATCCTGCCCGCAGGCGAAGAACCGCACGAGGGCTCGGCGCTTGTGGGTGACCTGATCGCGGACCGTGCCCTGAAGCGTAGGGTAGCGGGCTTCGAGCGAATCGATCAGGGAGCCTTGCGTCGCCGGCCCATCGACGGTCAGCAGCACCTCGCCGTCGGTGCCGGCGAGCGTGCGGAGATGGACCGGGAGCACGACCCGGATCATGGCAGAGTCTGGACTTCCACCGACAGCACAGCGGGCAGATCTCGCACGATGGGGGCCCAGCTGTCTCCCTCATCGGCCGAGGCGTACACCTGCCCGCCGGTGGTGCCGAAATAGACCCCGCAGGGATCGAGGGAGTCCACGCACGTCGCATCACGCAGCACGTTGACGTAGCAGTTCTTCTGTGGCAGGCCCTTGGTGAGCGCTTCCCATTCGTTTCCGCCCGCCCGGCTGCGATACACGCGCAGCTTCGCGTCGGGCGGGTAGTGCTCCGAGTCGCTCTTGATGGG
>JACQHC010000022.1 GCA_016199245.1 Gemmatimonadota bacterium
GGGTTTCCGGCGGGCGCCGCGGCGGCCCTGGACGAGACGCGGACCGTGCGCACGTCCATGAGCGCCGGCATCTTCTCCAAGGTGACGGCGGAGCAGATCCAGTTCGACGGGTTCACCGTGGGCGGATCGAGCGGCAGTCCGGTATTCAACGCCAACGGCGAGGTGGTGGCGGTGCATCGCGCCGGCTTGCGAGAAGCCGCGGGACTGGGCTTCGCCATCCCCATCAAAGCGGTCATCCCCCTCCTTCCCCCCGACGCCCGCGCGGAGCTGGGCATCCGCTGACCGGTGCGCGACGCCCCGCCGCCTGTCGTCTTCGCCGCGGCGCCATTGCGCATCGACCTCGCAGGCAGCGGCGGGCTTCCCACGGTCGCCGCGGGCCGGCCCTCCGCGGCGGTCACCGTGGCGCTCTCGCTCAATGTGCGCGCGGAGATCCGGCTTGGCGGGCAGACCATCCGGCTGTCCGCCCTCGACGAGGACGAGCGGGTGACGGTGTCGTCGCCGTCAGCCATCACGTACGACGGACGGCTCGATCGTCACAAAGCGGCGCTCAACATGATGCCGGTGACCGGTGGCATCGAGCTGCTCACCAGTCGCGACGTTCCCGGTGCCGCTGGGCTTGGCGCTGACACGGCCGCGAACGTCGCCATGGTCGCGGCGCTGGCGCACTGCCGGCGCGAGCGGTACGCCCCCTCGGAGCTGGCCACCTTCGCCGTCGCCCTGGAGCGTGAAGAGCTCGGCCGTCCCGGAAACCCGATCGATGCGTGGGCGGCAGCGATCGGCGGGGCCCTGGAGATTCGGGCGGCGGGAGAGGACGTGGAGACCAATCTCGTGACGAACGACTCGACGGTCGTGGATGACCTGGCCCGTCACCTGGTACTCGTTCCGCTGTCGCGCAGCCGCGCGGGCGGGATAGGCGGCGAGGCCGTGGCCCGCGCGCTCGCTGCGGGCGACGCCGCAACGGCCGAGGCGGTTGGCGCCCTCGAGGATCTGGTCGCACCGGCGGTCACCGCGGTCTCGGCCGGTGCCGCGCGAGAGCTCACCGGCGTGTTCGACCAAGCATGGGCCGCGCAGCGGCGGCTCGATGCCGCGCTCAGTGCCGCGCCCATGCGCTCGCTGGAAGAGCGACTCCGCGCAGCCGGCGCGTGGGCCTGGAAGCTCACCACCGGCAGCGGTGGCGGGAGCCTGCTGGTCCTGTGTGATCCCGCGGGGCGGGGGCGAGTCGAAACGGCCGCGCGCACCGAAGGCTGTGTGCCGTGTATCGTGGCGCCTGGCGATGGCGTGCGCGTGTGGGAGGAGGCAGAGCCGTGATTCCTGTAGTGGTGCTGCACCGGACCCAGGACCTGGTCAACATCGCCTCCGTCGTGCGGATCATGAAGAACTTCGAGCTGGATTCTCTGCGCCTGGTGGCGCCTGTCGAGTTCGACGTGTATCGCATTGAGGGCATCGCGCACAAGACCGGCGACATCTTGCGCCGCGCCCGCGTGTTCGAGGCGCTGGACGAGGCTCTCGCCGACTGCCGCCACGTCGTGGGGTTCACCGCTCGGGGCCGAACGGCCAAGGGCAACGTCGAGCGGCCGCGCGAAGCGGCGGAGGCGCTGGCGGCCGCACCGGCGCTCGCACCCGTGGCGTTGCTGTTTGGTCCCGAGGACACGGGCCTCACGAATGCGGAGCTCGACCGCTGTCATCGCGTGGTCACGATCCCTACCAATCCCCGCTATGCATCGCTCAATCTCGCCCAGGCTGTGGCAATCATGGCGTACGAGCTGCTCGTGGCGCGGGGCGCGCTGCCGCTCAAGCGGCCGAGGCGGACGGCCGCGCCCGCTCCGCAGGAACAGCTCGAGCGGCTGTTCGCGGACGCCGGGCACGCGCTGGCGGCTATTGATTTCTTCAAAACGCGAACGACCACGGCCGTCATGCGCACGCTGCGGGCCGTCTTGCACCGGTCAGCGCTGGATTCGCGGGAGGTGAAGCTCGCGCGGGCCATGTGCATCGAGGTGCTGCGCTTCCTGGCTCGGACGGGCCGCGCCACCGGGGCCTGACGCGGCGCGCTTAACGGGTGCGGGGCGCGGTTGTGTTGCGCGGTCCGCCGTTTATTTTATCTGACGACCGCATGTGAACATTTTCACGAAGTCGGTTTCCCTGCGGTCGTTCACGTCTCGTACGTTCGCCCCGTTTACCCTCGGTCCGCGGGCGGTCCCACCCGTGGAGTGGAGCGAGCCGCATGCCCGACCAGGTGGGCAATGAGCGCTAGGGCGAGGCTGTTTCCGGTCGGCGCCGCCCTCGCCAGCGTCGCGCTCCTGCTCATTGTGCTTCTTCCCGCGGATGCTCCACGCGCACAGCAACCTCGGCTCACGGGCTTCACGGCACCGGCGATCACGGACACCGCGGCACTGCCCGGCCCTCGCCAGCCCGTGTTCTACCGGCACGACGTCCACGCTGGGCAGTACCAGATGGATTGTCGTTACTGCCACTTCGCCGCCGAAGTGAGCCAGCATCCCGGGCTGCCCACGCTGTCCACGTGCATGGGCTGCCACTTGCTCGCGGGCGCGCAGCTACCCGAAGTCCAGAAAGTCCGCGAGGCCTTTGGCGCCGGTCAGGCGATCGAGTGGATCAAGGTGCACGACCTCCCGCAATTCGTGCAGTTCCCGCATATGCGGCACGTGAAGGCCAACATCGCCTGCCAGGACTGTCACGGGCCCATCGAGACCATGCCGCAGGTGTACCAGTACTCCTCGCTGAAGATGGGCTGGTGTCTGGACTGCCACGAGCAGCGCAATGCGTCCACGGATTGCACGGTGTGTCACTACTGATGAGCGATAAGGGCGGCATAGGCGGCGTGGATCGGTCCGGCCTCTCTCGCCGTCGCTTCCTGAAGGTCCTCGGCGCAGCTGGCGGCGGCAGCGTCGCGTTTGCCGGCTGCGGCACCGAGCCCGAGCGCCTCATTCCCTACCTGGTGCCGCCCGAGAATCAGATCCCCGGCATTCCCACGTGGTACGCGAGCACGTGCCGCGAGTGCCCCGCCGGTTGCGGGCTACATGTCAAGGTCCGCGAAGGGCGCGCCATCAAGCTCGAGGGGAATCCAGACCATCCGGTGAACGCCGGGAAGCTGTGCGCCCGGGGTCAGGCTGGCCTCCAGGGCCTGTACAACCCCGATCGCGTGCGCGGTCCGATGGCGCGCGCGGCGGACGGGACCTTCCAGACCATCACCTGGGAGGATGCGATCACGCGCATTGCCGAGCGCGTGGGGGGAGCGCAGGGCCCCGCGCTGTGGTTCGTGACGGGCGCCGAAAGCGGGACGTTCGATCGGCTGGTGGACGAATGGCTCGCCGCGCTGGGTTCGAGGGGCCGCGTCGTGTACGAGCCGTTTGGATACGAGGCCTTGCGCCGGGCTACGCGCGACGTATTCGGCGTGGATGGCCTGCCGAGCTTCGACCTCGGAGCCGCGCGGTTCATTCTGTCATTCGGCGCGGACTTCCTCGAGACGTGGATCAGTCCGCTCGCGCTCACGCGCGGGTTCGTGCAGTCGCACGGGTATCGAGATGGGCAGATGGGCAAGTTCGTCCACGTGGAGCCGCGTCTTAGCCTCACGGGGATGAACGCCGACGAGTGGATCGCGTCTGCGCCGGGCACGGAGGGCTTGCTGGCGCTCGCCATGGCGCACGTCATCGTGGCCGAGCGGCTGACGCCGCAGGCGCCCGACGCCGCACGCGTCAGGCCGCTGCTCGATGCGCACGCGCCGGGGAGCGTGGCCGCGCGGTGCGGCGTGCCGGTGGAGACGATCGAACGGCTGGCACGGGAGTTCGCTGCCGGGCCCAGCGTGGCGCTCGCCGGAGGAGTCGGGACGCA
>JACQHC010000031.1 GCA_016199245.1 Gemmatimonadota bacterium
GGCAAGCCAGCCTTCAGCCCTCGAACGCAGCGCACTAGATTCCCGCCACCGATGTCCTCATTTCAGCCCCGCGCGGCCCGCCGAATCCTGTGCGCCCTGGTGATCGGCGGCGCGGCGGAGTGTGCCTTCTCCGCACCGGCAGGGGCTCAGTTTTCACCGTGGGCCACGTTTCCGCTCGCGTTCGCTGACGCGCGCGTGCTCCCGCGAGGCGTGCTGCGCATCGCGTTCGCTCCGTCCTACGCGAGTTACGACTCCCGCTTCGCCGCCGCCGGCACGGTCGAGCCGCTGGGCGCGGACCTCACGGCGGACACCGCCGGGAGCAATGTGCTGTGGTCTCTGGGAAGCGCCGAGCAGGCCGTGCGGCGGATCATGGGCGACTCGACGTATCGCATGACTCTCGGGTCGCTTCGCACGCAGCTCGACGCGGACGTGCGCCGCATTCCGCTCGATGTGGCATTCGGCATCACGGATCGACTCACGCTCACGGCGCGCGTGTCGCTGGTGAAGACCCGCATGCAGGCGGTGGTGACCCTCGACAGCACGCAGGGCAACGTGGGATGGAGCCAGCTCACGAGCCAGGCCAATAACGCGGCCGCAGCCGCGCAAATCACCACTCTCGTCAGTCAGCTCGGGACCGCCGTTCAGTCCCTCGAGAACCAAATCAATGGCGGTGGATACGGATGCCCGTCCGGCCCAAGCTGCGCTCCGGCGATGGCCGCGCTCGCGCGGGCCCGCGCTTTGCTCGACGGTCTTACCACGCTGACCGACGCCGCGATGCCGGTGGCGCCCCTGGGGACCTCTGCCGCCGGCACCGCCGTTCGGGCGGAAGTCACGGCGGTCATTGCCCAGCTTCAGTCGCTTGGCCTGGGGCCGTTCACCGGATCCCTGGCGCTTCCGGGCAAGACGCTCACCGCGACTGATTTCCAGACGCTCCTGGGCGCTCCCGCGTTCGGTTACGACCTCAGGCCGATCGAGACCACCGACATCTCCCGGATCGGCGACACGGAAGTGGGGCTACGGTTCGGCCTGATCCAGCGGCCAGCGGTGCGCCTCGTGCTGCACGCCGCGGCCCGGCTCCCCACGGCGAGCCGCGACTCGATCGACCATGTGGTGGACCTGGGGACGGGTGACCGGCAGTTGGACGCGGAGCTGGGCCTCGAGGCGTCGCTCGAAGGCGAAGCCCTCGGGCTATCGGCCGGCGCGGTCTTCACCCGCCAATTCGCCGACAACCTCACCTTGCGGCCGCTCGCGGCCCGTCCGCTCATGCCCGCGACGTTCAACGGGCCATACCGGCGAGACCTTGGAGACGTTGTGCAGCTTTCCGCGTATCCCTCGATCCGCCTCAATCCCGCGTTTCGCGTCTACGCTCTGGCGCATTACTACCGGAAGTCCGGAGATACGTACGAATACGCCGGCCCCCAGACTCCCGAAGTGCCGGCGACCACGCAAACCGAGGCGGCCAGTGCGCTCAACCTTGGCGGCGGCATCCATTACCGAGCCGAGCGCGCCGGGGCTGAGGAGGTCAGGCTCCCCGTGGAGGCGGGGCTCTCGTATCAGGCGGCATATCGTGGGGAGGCCGGTACCACCCCGAAGTCCACGATGCTGAATCTGTACCTGCGGTTGTACTACCAGATCTTCTGAAGACCGACATTACGCCAGTCTCAGCCCCGCCTTCCTGAGCAGCTCCGACGCGTGCTTCCGCGCCGTGGGCGCGTCCGGGTCACCGAGCATTCTCGCCACTTCTCCCACCCGCTCTTCGCCCTCGACAGGCCGTGCGTCCGCCGTGGCGACCCCGCCGCGGGGTTGCTTGGTGATCACCACATGGTGCCTCGCCCGCGCGGCGATTTGCGGAAGATGCGTGATCACGAGCACCTGGCGCGCCTCGGCCACCCGCGCGAGCGCTTCGCCCACCTGCGACGCTACCTCGCCCCCCACGCCCTGATCCACCTCGTCGAACACGAGCGTGGGGACGGCATCCTGCCGGGCGAGCACGACCTTGAGCGCCAGCATCAGTCGGGACAGCTCCCCCCCGCTCGCTACATCCGACAGCGGCCGGGCATCGAGCCCCACGTTGAGCTTCACCAGAAACGTCACGTCGTCCCCGCCTGCCGGGCCGATGCCGTCGGCGGGAGTCACACTCACCGTGAACTTGCCTCCCGGCATTCCCAGCCGAGGAAGGTGCTCGTCCACGCCGCGGGCCAGCCGCAGAGCGGCGCGCCGCCGCTTGAGCGTGAGCCGTCCCGCGGCCTCTGCCAGCGCCTGCTCAGCTTCCCGGCGCTCGGCGACGATCCGGGTCAGGGCTTCGTCTCCGGTATCCACTAGCTCCAGAGCCTGCGCCGCTTGCTCGCCACGGTGCAGGACGTCTTCGATCGTGGGGCCGTATTTCTGTTTCAAACGGAACAGCGTATCCCGCCGCCGCTCCACGGCCTCGAGCCGCTCGGGATCCTGCTCCACGGCTCCTTCGTAATCGCGCACGGCCCGGGCAACTTCGTCGAGGCTCGCCGCGGCTTGTTCCAGCAGTTCCCGCCAGGCGGCTACGGATGGATCGATGCGCTCGAGCTGCTCGATGGCCCGATGTGCCTGGCCCACGCGATCCACCGCGGACGCCTCCTCCCCGTCCACCAGGGTCGCGATCTGGGCCACGAGCCGATTCAGCTCCTCGACATTGGCCAGGCGGCGCGCCTCGATGGCAAGTTCTTCGTCCTCGCCCAACCGCGGAGCGGAGCCCCGGATCTCCTCAGCCACGTGCCGCAGGTAATCCGCCTGCTTGCGTGCCTCCGCAAGCTCCACCTCCAGGGCGCGTTCGCGCTCGGCAAGGCTCGATTCCCGCCGGTGCGCGGCACGGACGGCCTCTCGTTCGGCCTCGGCGTCGCCGAACGCGTCGAGCATGTCCCGTTGTCCGGCGGGCCGCAGCAACGACTGGGCGTCGTGCTGCCCGTGCAGGTCCACCACGATCCGGCTCAAGCCCGCCAACACGCCGACCGTGGTCGGGCTGCCGTTGACCCACACCCGGCTTCGACCCTCGGCCGTGACCTCCCGGCGCACGATCAGCCGGCTGTCATCGAGCTCGACACCGGCTTCTGCGGCGGCCGCGGAAAGGGATGACAAGGCGGACGAGGCGGCCGGGCCGGACAGGTCGAACACGGCCTCCACCACGGCACGCTGCGCGCCGGGACGCACGACGTCCGACGATGCCCGCTCGCCGAGTAAGAGGCCCAGGGCGTCCACGAGGAGTGACTTCCCCGCCCCGGTCTCCCCGGTGAGGACATTGAGGCCGGGTTGCAGGAGGAGGGTCACGTCCGCGATAACCGCGAGGTCGCGGACGCGGATCTCGGTCAGCACGCGTGTAGCCCGGCGCGCGACAGCCGCTTCGAACCTGCAATACACTTCACTACGGACGCTCGCGGTCGCTCAAGTCCCCCCATTGTAGCTTCTCGCGCATCCGGGCGAAGAATCCTTCTTTTCCGATACGGATCAAACGAACGCTGGCCGCAGCGCGCCGGACCCGCACCCTGTCGTCGTGCCGCAGCGCCGTCCCGATCTGCCCGTCGCACGAGATGAACGCTTCGTCCGTGAAGGGCGTGACTTGCTCGAGCGTCACGGTCGCGGTGCCCGGTACGACGATCGGTCGGACGGCCAGGGTGTGCGGACAGATGGCGGTAATCACCAGCGCGTCCACGCCCGGCACCACGATCGGGCCGCCCGCGCTCAGCGAATAGGCCGTCGAGCCCGTCGGCGTGGCGACGATGATGCCGTCGGCGCTGTACCGGCCGATCTCCTCCGGCCCCAGCAGTACCCGCATGCCGATGACGCGGGCGACCCCTGCTTTGTGCACGACCACATCGTTCAGCGCGAGCGTCTGCTGGCGTTCGGTCCCGTCCACGCCGATGATCGTGGATTCGAGCACCTGTCGCGGTTCCAGCTCATACGCCCCGCGCGCCACGGCCTCGAGCGCGGCATCGAGCGTATCGGGCGTGGCGGTCGTGAGGAACCCGACGCGGCCGAGGTTGACGCCCATGATGGGCACCTCACGCCCCGCTAGCAGGCGGGCCCCGCGAAGCAGCGTACCGTCCCCGCCGAACGTGATGAGCAGGTCGAGCCGGCCGTCGCCGTCCAGGCGCTGGACCGGAGCGCCCCAGGTGCTGTCCAGCTCTTGCTCGCCGAACAGCGTAAACCCCAGGCGCGGCGCGGCGGTGGCGAGACGCGCCAGGAGCCCGGGGAGATCGCGGTACCGCGGGTTCCCGACGACGCCGACGTTCATGACAGCGTGAGGCTCCCTTCCGCGGCCCAGGCCCGTAGCCGGGTGGCAATCCCCGCCGCCGTGAGGCCCGCTTCTTCCAGTTGTTGGTCGCGGGCGGCGTGCTCGTACGTGCGATCCGGCGCGCCCATTACGGCCACGCGCACGTCCGGCGCCAGCCGCTCGACCGTCGCTGCCACGAAGGCGCCAAATCCGTTGATCGCCGTGCCATCCTCTACCGTGAGGACAAACCGATGGTCGGCGAGCAGCGCCCGGAGCAGCGTCTCATCCAGCGGCTTGATGAACCGGCAGTTGACCACCGTCAGGTCGAAGCCCTCACGCGCGAGCAGCTCCGCGGCCGCGAGCGCCGGGCCGCACATGATGCCCACCGCCAGCACGGCGCATTCTCGACCGGGCCGCAGGATTTCCCAGGTGCCGTACGGAACCGCCGCGACTTCCGCCGTCGGTGGGGGAGAGTCCGGCACGCTGTCCCGCGGGTACCGGATGCTGAACGGACCTTCCCCGTGGGCCAGCGCGCAGCGCAGCAGTCCGATCAGCTCACGGCTGTCCCGGGGCTGCGTGATCGTGAGGTTGGGCACCGGCAGCATGTAGGCCATGTCGTACAGCCCCATGTGCGTCTGCCCGTCGGCGCCGACCATCCCCGCGCGATCCAGGCAGAAGATGACCGGCAGTCGCTGGATGGCGACGTCGTGGATCAGGCTGTCATAGGCCCGCTGGAGGAACGTGGAGTAGATCGCCACGACCGGGCGAACGCCGCCGACGGCGAGGCCGGCGGCGAACGTCGTGGCGTGCGCTTCGGCGATCCCCACGTCGAAGAACCGCTCGGGCCACCGCTTCTGGAAAGTTTGCGTCCCGGTACCCGAGGGCATGGCCGCCGTGATCGCCACGAGCTCGGGATGCTCGGCGGCCAGCTCCGTGATCGCCTGACCGAACACCTTGGTCCAGGTGGGCCGGCTGTCACCCGCGGGTTTCAGCACGCCCGTCACGGGGTCGTACGGGTTCCGGGCGTGGAACTTCTCGAGGTCCGGTTCTTTCAGCGGGAATCCCCGGCCCTTCTCCGTGATCACGTGCACCACACGCGGCCCGGTGAGGGTCTTCACCAGATCGAACGTCCGCAGCATGGCCTCGATGTTGTGACCGTCAATCGGCCCGAAGTAACGGAACCCCAACTCCTCGAACAGCATTCCGGGCGACCACAGGTTCTTGATGCTTTCTTCAACCGTCTTGGCGAATTCGACCATGGACCGCCCGCCCACGACGTGGGACGCGCGCTCGATCAGGTGCTTCACGCGCTCCCGCATGCGGTTGGTGGCGGGGCTCGCGATGACGGAGCCGAGGTACTTGTTGATCGCCCCCACGTTGGGCGCGATGGACATACCGTTGTCGTTGAGCACGAGGACGATGTCGCGCTCCGAATGGCCGGCGTTGTTCATTCCCTCATACGGCAGGCCGCACGTGAGGGCCCCGTCACCCACGACGCCGACCACGTGGTATCGCTCGCCCTTGAGGTCGCGCGCGGTCGCCATGCCGAACGCGGCCGAGACCGCGGTGCCGGCGTGGCCCGCGCCGAAATGATCGTGAAGACTCTCGTCGCGGCGGAGGAAGCCGGAGAGCCCGCCCTGCTGTCGCAGGGTGGGCAGCAGCGGGTTGCGCCCGGTGAGGATCTTCCAGGGATACCCCTGGTGTCCCACGTCCCAGACGATCCGGTCCTGCGGCGAGTCGAATGCGTGGAGCAGCGCCACGGTGAGCTCCACCACCCCGAGCCCCGCGCCGATGTGGCCGCCGGTCTGGGACACGACGTCGATCAGCCGCTGGCGCACCTCCGCCGCCAGCTCCGGTAACTGGGCGCGCGACAACCGCCGGACATCCGCCGGCCCGTGAATGGTCTCGAGTAGCGTCATGCCGTTGTCAGGATCGCCGGTTGACGATGAACTGCGCGAGGTCGTTGAGCAGAGTGGAATCTATTCGCGCCTCCCGCAGATGGGCTACGGCCCGCTCGACGCACCGCGCCGCCTCGGCCGCGGCTACCGCCGGGTCCATCACGGTGGCGAAGGTCGGCTTGTGCCGGCGTTCGTCCTTCCCCGCCGTCTTGCCCAGCTCCACGGACGTCGCGCTGCGATCGAGCAGGTCGTCGGCGATCTGGAACGCCAGGCCGATCTCCTCGCCGTAGCGTCGGGCCGCGACCAGCCGCGTCGCGTCGGCTCGAGCCGCGATCGCTCCCATGACCACGCTTGCGGCGATCAGCGCGCCGGTTTTCCGGCGATGCACCTGGATCAGGTCTTCGAGCGCGAGCGTGCTCCCTTCGGCCGCGAGATCCAGCACTTGTCCCCCCACC
>JACQHC010000025.1 GCA_016199245.1 Gemmatimonadota bacterium
ACGTCATCATCATCGGCGGCCGGAACTACGTCCCCCAGGAAATTGAGGAGGTCGCAGGCTCGGTCGAAGGCATTCGGAAGGGGTGTGTGGTGGCCTTCGGCGTCGCGGACCACACGCTCGGCACGGAAGCGCTCGTCGTCGTGGCCGAAACGCGGGCAATCGGCGGGGACGAGCACGCGCGGCTCGAGGGAGCGGTCGTCGCGCGCATCGCGGCCGAGGTAGGCACTCCCCCCGATCGGGTGGTACTGGTCCAGCCGGGCTCGGTGCCCAAGACATCGAGCGGAAAACTGCGCCGCGGAGCGGCCAGGGAGCTCTATCTCGCGGGGCGTCTCGGCGAAGCTCAGCGCCTCACGCTCAGGCAGCGCCTGGCGCTGTTCCGGGGCGCGGCTGCGAGCGTGATGCGGCCGGCGTTCGCCCGCGCGCGCCGTGCGCTCTACCTCACCTATTTCGGGACCGTGGCCGCGTTCGTTCTCGCCCCAGTCACCCTCATCATCTGGGGGCTCGTGGCCGTTCTTCCCGGGCGGCGCGCGGCGTTCACGCTGGGCCGCCTGGGCGCGCGGCTCATTCTTCGCGCCATCGGGTGTCGCCTGACCGTCGAGGGATCCGATCACCTCAGGGCCACGGGCCCCGTGATTCTGGCCTCGAACCACTGCTCATATATCGACACGCTGGCGCTCATGGCCTTGCTCCCGCTCGACTTCGTGTTCGTGGCAAAGCGGGAAGTCCGGTCCTGGCCGGTCATCGGCACGTTCGTGCGCAAGGCGCGCCACCTGACCGTCGACCGGTGGGATCCCAGGCAGAGCGTCGCTGATGCCCGGGCGGTGAGCAGCGCCATTCGCGACGGAGACTCCGTGGCGTTCTTTCCGGAGGGGACGTTCGTCCGTGCCACGGGACTGCGTCCGTTCCGGCTGGGCGCCTTCGAGGCCGCGGCGGAGACCGGGCGGCCGGTTGTACCGCTCGGGCTCCGGGGAACGCGACGCGTGTTCCGGGACGGTGTGTGGCTGCCGAGTCCCGGTCCCATCTCCCTCTGGATCGGTCAGCCGCTGGAGCCGCCCACCACCAGAGAGTGGCAGGCGGTGCTCGAGCTCAGGGACCGGACCGCCGACGCCATCGCGGCGCGCTGCGGCGAACCGCGGCTCGATCTCGTGGCGGGAGGGCCGGTCCGTCCCGGGGAGAGGCTTATTCCCTAACGGGCTGCTGAAAAGCGGGCGCAACAGGCGATCGAGCGGACGGGCTCGCCGGAGCGATGCCGGGGCGCGAACCCGGTAACTCGTCTGCCGGCATGTGGCCGGCTCGGCCCATAGGCAGCGCGCACGGCGAGCCCGTTCGCTCGATCGTCCTTTGAAGCGCCCGCTTTCAACAGCCTGCTAAAACTCCCGCTTCTTCATCTCGTCGAAAAACTCTCGGTGATCGGTGTCCTCCTCCGTTTCTGGTGGGAGCGTCGGGTCGTACCGGCGCCGCTGCTTGGCCTTGGGATTCGCCGGCTTCGCCGCGTTCTTCTTGGCAAGCGCCGCGAGCTTCTTGTCATCGCTCTTCGTCACGCACTCCTCCACGGCGTCTGATTGCCCATCGTGAATGCTGTTTCAATCCCCTTCGCCTTGCGCCGCCACTCGTCCACCGGCGGCCGGTACGACCACCGGCGGGACACCGCGCTCCCGCACCATCGCGTTGAACCGCGCCACGTCGGTCTCGATCACGGCACGCAGCGCATCGAGGTGCGTCGCCAGCTGCGCCTTCACGTCGTTGAATCTGGTCATGGACTGATCCGTAGGCCGTGCGTCCGCGCTCGACACGATCGAGTTTACCCACGCGATCTGGCTCAACAGCCTGGGCTCGATCTGGAGCCCTTCCTCGCCCGAGGGCTGCACCAGCTGCCGCTCGATCGCCGTGAGCTTCGCCGTGAGGTCGTCGGCCGCGCGCTTGACGTCCGCAATATCCCGGGCCCGCTGCCCGATCTCGGAGAGCTGCCTGGTGACCGATCGGATCGTGTTCACGGCATCGGCGCCCTGATTCAATGACTGCACGATCTGCGCCTGCAGGTCGTGTTGCGCCCGGAGATCCGCGACCGTCGCCGGCACGCGCGGGTCCTTCATGACCTCGAACGACTCGGTCGCGGTCCAGGAGCCAATCGTGAGTCGCACCTTGTACGTTCCCGGCACGGCGCGCGGGCCGGCCGTGCTGCCCTGGAGGGAAGCCGTCCCCTCCGGCGATCGGGCCTCAGGGTATGACAAGTCCCACACAAACCGGTTCAGTCCCGCGCGGGCCGGAAGCGGCTGCCGCCCCTGCCGCCCCGGCCGCTCCTGCCGCCCTGTCGTGATGGTCTGGATCACCGCATTCTGTCCGTCCAGTATCTCCAGCTTCACGTCCTCCTTGGGCTCCTCCGCCAGCGCGTAGAAGAGCGTCGCGCCCGCCGGCGGGTTTTGCCCCGCTTGATACCGGTCGAGCCGCGCGCCCCACACGGGATCCCGGACGAACGCCGTGGTGGGGCCGAACGGCGCGCCGTCCGCTCGGTACGCCGCGCGCGGGCGGAACAGATGGGCGCTCGCGCTGGCCACTTGCTCCGTGAGCTGGTGCAGCGGCGACAGGTCGTCCACGATCCAGAAGGAGCGGCCTTGCGTCGAAATCACCAGGTCCTTGTTGTGCACCACGATCTCCGTCACCGGCGTGCGCGGCAGGTTCAGCTGGAACGGCTGCCAGCTCGCGCCGTCGTTGAACGAGATGAACATGCCGAACTCGGTGCCCGCGTACACCAGGCCCCTCCGGTCGGGATCCTCCCGCACGGCCCGCGTCGGGTGGTTCGCGGGAATCCCGTTGGTCCCCGTCGTCAACAGCGTCCACGTGGCGCCGTAGTCGTCCGTGCGCAGGACGTATGGCTTCCAGTCATCCTGCCGGTAGTTGTACGCCGCGACGAACGCCCGCCCCGGCGCATGGGGCGACGCGTCGATGCGGTTCACGGTGCTGTTCTCCGGCAGCACGGCCGGCGTCACGTTCTTCCACGTGGCGCCGTTGTCCCGGGACATGTGAACCATGCCGTCGTTCGATCCCGCCCACAGCACGCCGCGCTCCATTGGTGATTCGGCCAGCGCAAAGAGCGTGTTGTACACCTCGACGCCGGTGATGTCGTTCGTGATCGGCTCGCCTGCCCTGCCCTGCTTCCCGTTGTCGTTCCGCGTGAGATCGGGGCTGATCACCTGCCAGCTCTGCCCCTCATTCGTCGAGCGGTGCACGTACTGCGATCCGTGATACAGCACATTCGGATCGTGCCGGGAGATCAGGAACGGCGCGTTCCACTGGAAGCGATACTTCATGTCGCGGATCGTGCCGCCGAGTTGGAGCTGGGGATAGTCCATGACCTGGCGCGACTGACCGGTGCGGCGGTCGAACCGCGTGATCCGCCCGCCGTAGCAGCCGGCATACACGATGTTCGCGTCCCGCGGATCCACAGCCACGGGACCCGTCTCGCAGCCGCCCACGGCCAGCCAATGCTGGATCGTAATGCCGGTCCCGGGCACGCGGCTCGGCACCGACAGGGTGGAGTTGTCCTGCTGCGGCCCGTACACGCGGTACGGGAAGTCATTGTCCACCGCGACCATGTAGTACTCGCCAGTCGGCTGATTGGTCTGCGGCGACCACGTCTTGCCGCCGTTGAACGTCACCGCCGCACCGCCGTCGTTGGCCTCGACCCAGATGTCAGGGTCGTTCGGGTTGATCCACAGATCGTGGTTGTCCCCATGCGGCGTGTCCACCTCGGCGAACGTGACGCCGCCGTCCACCGACTTCAGGAACTCGTCGCTCGCGATGTAGATGGTGTTCTCGTCCTTCGGATCGGCATACATGTGGTTGTAGTACCACGGCCGCTCGATGGGCCCGAAGTCGCTGTTCACCCGCCGCCATGTGGCGCCGGCGTTGTCGGAGCGGTACACGCCACCCTGGCCGTCGCCCGCCTCGACCACTGCGTAGACCTTGTCCGGGTTTGCCGCCGAAACCGCGACGCCGATCTTCCCGATCAGCCCGGTGGGCAGGCCGCTCGTGAGCCTGGTCCACGTGTCGCCGCCGTCGGTGGTCTTGTAGATCCCTCCCTCCATGGCGCCGCCGTAGAACGTCCACGGCTTCCGCTCGGCGCGCCACAGGGCCGCGTACAGCACCCGCGGGTTGTGCACGTCCATCGACAGGTCAATCGCGCCCGTCGAATCCGACAGGAACAGGACTTTCTCCCACGTCTTGCCGCCGTCCCGGGAGCGGAATACACCGCGCTCGGCGTTCCGCCCAAACGCGTGACCCACCACGGCCACGTACACGAGATCGGGATTTCTTGGGTGAATGCGGACCTTGGCAATCTGCCCCGCGTCCCGCAGCCCCACGTGGGTCCACGTCCGCCCGGCGTCGGTGGACTTGTACATCCCCACGCCGGTCGACACGTTGCCCCGCAGACAGGCCGAGC
>JACQHC010000023.1 GCA_016199245.1 Gemmatimonadota bacterium
CCCGGTCTTGTCCGTCACCCTGACGGTGATGATGCCCTTGCCGCCACGATGCTGCACGCGGTACTCCGACAATTCCGAGCGCTTGCCCATCCCCTTCTCAGTCACGACCAGCAGCGTGGCGTCCCGCCGGATCACCACCATGCCGATCACGCGGTCGTCCGTGTCCAGCTCGACGCCGCGCACGCCGGTCGTGGCGCGGCCCATCTCCCGCGCGTCCTTCTCGTTGAACCGGATGCTCATGCCCCCGCGCGTGGCCAGCACCACATCGTTGGTCCCGTCGGTGATCTGCACGTCGATCAGCTGATCGCCCGGCTCGATGTTGATGGCGTTGATCCCGGTGGAGCGTGGGTTGCCGTACGCCGAGAGCACCGTCTTCTTCACCGTGCCGGTCGCCGTGGCGAACATCAGGAAGTGCGCGTCGTCGAACTCCCGCACGGTCACAAACGCGGCAATCCGCTCATCCGGCTTGATGCCGATGAGATTGACGATGGGCTTGCCCCGCGCGGCCCGCCCGCCTTGCGGGATGTCGTACACCTTGAGCCAGTACACCTGTCCGTTCTCGGTGAAGAACAGCACGTAGTCGTGCGTCGAGGCGACGAACAGGTGCTCCACCCAGTCGTCTTCCTTCGTGCCCATGCCGTTCAGGCCGCGACCGCCGCGCCGCTGCCGCCGGTAGGTCGTCACGGGAATCCGCTTGATGTAACCGCCGTGGGACACGGTGATGACCATGTCCTCCTCGGCAATCAAGTCCTCCACCGTGAAGTCCTGCTGGTCGGCCACGATGTCCGTGCGCCGCTCGTCACCGAACCTGGCCACCAGCTCGTCCAGCTCGCTCGTGACGATGGCCATCCGCTTCGGCCGGGAGGCGAGGATGGCCTTGAGCTCCTTGATCAGCTTCTTCACGTCCTTGAGCTCGGCATCCAGCTTGTCCACCTCGAGCGCCGTGAGCCGCGCGAGACGCATGTTGAGGATGGCTTCGCTCTGCTTCTCCGACAGCTCGAACTTCTTCCGCAAGGCCGCGTCTGCGGCGGGCACGTCCTTGGCGTTCTTGATGGTCTCGATCACCTCATCGATGTTGTCGACGGCGATCTTGAGCCCTTCGAGGATGTGTTCCCGTGCGAGCGCCTCGTCCAGCTCGAATTGCGTGCGCCGCGTCACCACCTCGTGGCGGTGGTCCACGTAGTGCTGGAGCAGCTGCTTCAGGTCCAGCACCTGGGGTACGCCGTCCACCAGCGCCAGCATGATGGCGCCGAAGGTCGTCTGCATCTGCGTGTGCTTGAACAGCTGGTTCAGCACGACGGACGGGTTCGCATCGCGCTTCAGCTCGATCACGATGCGCATGCCGTCCCGGTCCGACTCGTCCCGCAGGTCCGAGACGTCGGTCACCCGCTTGGCCCGTACCAACTCCGCGATCTGCTCGATCAGGCGGGCTTTGTTGACCTGGAAGGGGATCTCGGTCACGACGATCCGCGCCTTGCCCGACGATTCCTTCTCTTCCACCTGCGCCCGCGCCCGCATCACAATGCGGCCGCGACCGGTGTCGTAGCACTCCTTGATTCCATCGGAACCGTAGATGAACCCGCCCGTCGGGAAGTCCGGCCCCTTGATGAACTGCCGCAGATCGGCGATCGAGCAGTCCGGATGGCCCACCAGATACCCCACCGCCGCCGCCACCTCCCGGAGATTGTGCGGCGGGACGTTGGTCGCCATGCCGACCGCGATGCCCGACGACCCGTTGATCAGCAGGTTGGGGAGTTTGCCCGGAAGTACGGTGGGCTCCTGCAGGCGGTCGTCGAAATTGGGAACGAAGTCAGCGGTGTTCTTGTCGATATCTTCCAGCAGCGCGACGGCGAGCGGCGTGAGGCGCGCCTCGGTGTAGCGGTAGGCCGCGGCGTTGTCGCCGTCCACGGAGCCGAAGTTCCCCTGGCCGTCCACCAGCGGATAGCGCAGCGAGAAGTCCTGCACCATACGCACGAGCGAGTCGTACACGGCCGCGTCGCCGTGCGGGTGGTATTTCCCGAGCACTTCACCCACCACGGTTGCCGACTTCTTGTGCGGCCGCCCGGGCAGCAGGCCCAGCTCGTTCATCGCGAACAGAATGCGGCGGTGTACCGGCTTCAGGCCGTCCCGCACATCGGGCAGCGCGCGTTGCACGATCACGCTCATCGAGTAGTCGATGAACGACTCGCGCATCTCGTCCTCGATCAACCGAGGCAAGATGCGTTCACGCTGGTTCGGAGCAGTCATGGAACTCCCGGGTGGCCGATATGCAAAACGGGGTCGCGAGCGACCCCGTGAGAGGTCCTCTCAATATAGCCCCAAGGGAACCGCAAATCAACGAAGGGTTATCCGCCTAATACATTTTACCACAACGACTTACAGCCTGGAGTGCGGGCTTCTGGAGGGGCGGTGAGACAGCGATGTTCGATGCCCGATGTTCGGTGTCCGATATCCGATGTTCGATGTCCGACTGTCGAACCCCGAGCATCCAACATCGAGCATCAAACATCGAGCATCGAACATCACGACATCTCCACTACAATCTTCCCCATCTGCTTTCCTTCAGCGAGCCGCTCGAACGCCCGGCGTGCATCGTCGAACCGGAAGGACGCATCCACCAGCGGACGCAGCCGCCCCTGTCCCAGGAGGCGTACGATCTCCCGATACTCGGCGGCGTTCCCCATGGTCGAGCCCATGATCGTCTGGTGGTACCAGAACACCCGCCGCACGTCTGTCACGACCTTCGCTCCCGTCGTCGCACCGCAGGTCACGAGCCGCCCGTGCCGACCCAGGGCGCGCAGCGACTGTTCCCAGGTCGCTTCTCCCACATTCTCCACAACGACGTCCGCCCCGCGCTTGCCGGTCAGCGACCGTACCTCCTTCGGCACATCCATCTGCGCATGATTCAGGACGACATCCGCGCCGAGCGATCGAGCGACGTCGAGCTTGTCGTCGCTGGAGGACGTGGCGATCACGTAGGCGCCCAGCAGCTTGGCGATCCTGAGCGCCGTGCTCGACACACCGCCGCCGATTCCCCAGATCAGCACGACCTCTCCCGGGCGCACCTGCGCGCGTGTCACCAGCATGCGCCACGCCGTGAGCGTCACCAGCGAGAAGGCGGCCGCTTCCGCCCACGTGAGCTCGGGATGCGGATCCGGCGGCGTCGGGATTGCGGCGACGTTCTGTTCCGGCACCACGATGAACTCGCATAGGGTGCCGGGCAGGTGTTCTCCCAACAGCCTGTACTGGACGCACAGCGAATGCTCGCCCGCGTCGCAGTACTCGCAGCGGTAACAGGACACACCGGGGTTGATCATCACGCGGTCCCCCGGGGTCACCGAGGCCACACTGCTCCCCACCGCCTCGACCACACCGGCTCCGTCCGCTCCCGGAATGTGCGGGAACTTCACCGACAGGCCGGGCAGCCCTCGCAGGGTCCACAAGTCGAGATGATTGAGGGCTGCGGCGTGACTGCGGATGAGCACGTCGCGATCACGCTTGAGGACCGGGACGGGTGCTTCGACGATCGCCAGCTGATCCAGGTCGCCGTGGCCGCGCAGGACGCACGCTTTCATCGTTGCGCGCCCCCGGGGTTCGGCCGCCGGCGTCGGGCGGGCCGGGCGCTTACTTGCGGAAGGACGGCCAGCCAATCCGGTCGGTCGGACCTGCTCTCGGCACTTCGAGGGGTGGCGCCTGCAGGTTGGCGAGTGTGTAGAGGTACAGCCCCTGCGACACGCCGCCCCGTCGCTCGAACGTCGTCGCAACGACTGCCAGGGTCCCGCCGTCACGCGAGACCTCGATGTCGCCCGCGGAAATCCCGCCCAGCGACAGGAGCACGGCTGGCGCGCCGGCCCCCACTGTGGCTTTCACGATGCGACTCGTGATGGCGTTGCGCGACTGCTCCTGCGCAACGTACACCACCTGCCCCTCCGCCACCCAGGCCGGGGCGGTCTCCGACGCCGGGGACTGCGACACGTTGCGCTGCTCGGCCCCGTCAATGGACATGACGAAAACCTCGTAGCTGCCGCCGCGTTCCCGATCGGTGGAGAACGCGATCAGCTTGCCGTCGGGCGAAACAGCGGGCTGGAAGTTGGCGCTCGGCTCCTGCGTGAGCTGCCGTTGCTCCGAACCGTCGACGTTGATGATCCAGACCTGGGTGTGCCCCGTCGCGTCAGAGGTGTACACGATGCTCCGGCCGTTCGGGACCCAGCTCGGCGAGCCCTCCGTCGCCGGTGTGCTCGTGAGCCGCTGCACCGCGGAGCCGTCTGCGTTCATCACGTAGAGCTCGGCATTCCCGCCGCGGTCGCTCACAAAGGCAATGCGCGTGCCATCTGGCGAAAACGCCCCCTCGAATTCGCTCGCCACCGTGTCCTGCGTGAGTCGGTTGAACCGCGCCGCGGTGCCGCGGTCGAAAGCGAACAGATCGAAGGACCCACCGCGCGTGGAGGCGAGCAGCAGTTCGCCCTGGACGTAGACATGGACGGTGTCGGCCTTGCCCCACGACGTACTGGCCACGATGGGGGCGTACCCGTACTCCACGCCCGTCACGGTCCCCTGGGGGTCCACCTGGGCGACGGCCGGGCGGAGGGACATCCACTGGATGCCCGTCGCCGGCGCAATCGGTTCACCGCGGTCGTTGGTGAACATGACCTCAATCGTGCGCCGCTCGCTGATCGACAGCCCTATTCTGGGCGGTCGAAAGCCGAGGCCCCCCGCAACCACGTCAATGGTCCAGGTGGCCTGGAGGCCCCGTCCCGGCCCGCGCACGCGGAGCGTCGTGCGGCCGATCTTCTTCCCGGTCGCGAGCTTGGTCTCGGTGTTGAACGACGCAACCGACGTGTCGCCGACTTCCCAGACGATGGGGGCCTCCGGCACCGGAGCGCCAGCGCTGTCGAGGGCTTGAGCGTTCATGCGCGCCGTGCCCGACAGCGGCACGGTCACGGCACCGGCAGACGGCGGTGGGCTGACGCTCAGCTCCTCCACGGTGCGATGGACCACGGCGGCGAGGCGCGCCGTTTGGCCGAAGCCGCTGGCGTACAACTCGGCGCGTCCGGCGCTCACACCCGTGGCCACGCCGAGTGCCGATACGACGACGACACTGGGGTTGGACGACGTCCACGTGAACCAGCGCGACGCGATCCGCCTGTTACCCTGTTGCGGAACCACCACCCGCATCGTGTCGTCCTGGCCGGGCGAAAGGGACAGCACTTCGCTCGCAAAGGCGAACGACGCACCTGCGACCTGCACGAACGCCCGCGCCACGAGGTCGTTTGCGGTGCGCGCCTCGACGACCCCCTGGCCCGGCGCGATCCCGACCACTCCTCCCGATTGATCCACTGAAGCGACCGCCTCGTTGAGTGATCGCCACGTGACGGCCATGGGCGTGGCCAATGAGCCATCCCCCTGAAGGAAGATCAACGAGAGCCGGATTTCCTCGGACGGCATCACGTAGAATGAGTTCGGCTCGATTCGGATGGCGACCGCGTTGCTGACGGGGGCGGCGGCCGGCTGCGCCGGCACGATCGGCGCGGGTGCCGCAGCCCCGGCGCCCGTCACCTGAACCGCGACCTGCCCGCGTCGTCCGCCGGCCGCGGCTTCAACGGAGACGATTCCGGGAGCAACACCGACGATCGTCGCGACACCCGGCTCACGCGGGTCCTGTTCTACGCGGGCGACGGCGACGTTCGTGGAGGACCACGTGATCCGGACAGTGGGCAGCACCTGACCACGCGCATCGTACGCCGTAGCAAGCACGCCCTGACGTTGACCCACGCTTAGCGTCACCGCAGGCGGCAGCACATCGATCTGCGCAACCGCTGCGGCGCCTTGCGCAACCGCGCGTGCGCAGGGCCACAGCAACGCCGCCAGCACGGCCGCGAACATGGCCTTTTCCGACCCACGAACCGCCATCAGCCGAAGGGGCGTAAGATCAAACGGCATTTATAGATACCCACGTGTCCGCCAAGCTTAAGACTCGCCGCGCGCAGCGTCAAGCTTGGCACTCCCTTGCGAACGCGCGTACCGCACGTAGCATCAATGCGAAGCTCGACCTCGAACAACGCTCAGGAGGTACCGCCAACATGGTCACAGCTAGCGAGTTCAGCTCCGGAATCGGCGGTCCGGGAATGTGGGATCCGATGCCGCTGACTCCGCCGGTAAAGCCGCCGGAGACCGCGCCGATTTGGTCCACGCCGACGCCTGCTCCCGCCGCTGCGCCCCCGGTGCGACCGGCGGCATCTCCCAAGCCCGCGCCGAAGCCGAAGGCAAAGCCAAAAAAGAAGAAAGCGGCCGCCAAGAAGAAACGCGCGGCCAAGAAGCCCGCGCGCAAGGCGAAGAAGTCCGCCAAGCGCGCCGCCGGAAAGGCAAAGAAGGGCAAGAAAGGCAAGAAAGGGAAGAAAGGCGGCAAGAAGCGGCGCCGCTAGCGCGGCTCAACTGGTTTCGTACGACGAGCAATTGAAGAACCGCGCGCGGCTTTGAGCCGGGCCGGCCCAACTCAATGCAACGGTCGCGGCCAGTGACCGAGTTTCCCCGCCCCCGGCGAGACCTCACTACGAGCTCGGACGGGGGCGGCGTTGCATCCGGGTCGGACGGTGAGCGTGGGGCGTTTGAAGCGGAGCGGAAGCGTTGCAACATGAACGCCATTCGAAGAGGGGGCTGTCTGACGCGAGGGGGCATGAGCGGCATGAGCGGCATGGGCGGCATGCGACAGCCCCTGCTCTCCTCAGACGGCTCATGCGGCGTATGCCGCTCATCCCGCTCATGCCACCTTCCGGTCATCATATGGCTCGCGTTGGCGGCCGCATGCAGTCCCGGCAAGGGTACGACCGCTTACGTCGGAGCCACCCTGTGGGACGGTTCGGGTGGCCCGCCGATTCCCGATGCGGTCGTCCTGGTGTCGAACGGGCGAATCCAGGCCGCGGGCCCGTCGGACGCCGTGCGCGTCCCGCGCGGAGCGGTCGAAGTTCGGCTGGGCGAGAAGTGGCTCATCCCCGGGCTGATCGACGCGCACACGCACGTCGCCCGCTGGACGTTGGCGCGGTTTGTGGCGTATGGCGTAACCAGTGTGCGCGACGTCGGCGGGCAGAACGACAGCGTGTTCGCCCTGCGCGACGAGGCGTCGCTCGGCGGACTGACGGGCCCGCGCTTGTACGTGGCCGGCGCCTTGATCGATCGCGCGCCTGCCACCTGGCCGGGGGCCGTGGGCGTGAGGAGCGCCGACGAGGCCCGCCGTGAGGTGGATGATCGCACGCTGCGGGACGGGAACCTCGCCAAGGTGCATGCGCGGATCGACTCGGTGCTGCTCGCCGCCGTCCTGGACGAGGCCGCGTCGGTCCAGCTGCCGGTGGCGGCCCATCTCGGGAAAGTCGATGCGGTAACCGCGGCTCGCATGGGCGTCGGGTCGATCGAGCACCTGACGGGCATCGTCGAGTCTTCCGTGCGCGATCCTGCGCCGCTGTTCCGGGCGCACGACGCGTTCTTCGCCGGGTGGAAAGCCGTCGGCCGGGCGTGGGCCTCGCTCGATTCGACGCGCTTGGACGTGACCGCCCGCACGCTGAAGGACGCCGGGACGGCCATGGTTCCGACCCTGGTGCTGCACGAGGTCATCGGACGCTTCACGGACGACGCGTACGTCGGCGGGCTGGATTTGAGCGGCGTGCCCGAAGCCGCCCGCGCCGCGTGGGACGTGCCCGGTCTCCTGCGAATGGCCGGCATTGGTCCCAACGAATTCGCCGCGCTGCGGCGGTCCCGGCCGGCGCAGGACATGTTCGTGCGGCTGTTCAAGCACGCCGGCGGCGTGATCGCCACCGGCACGGACACTCCCGGTCCACTGCTCGCGCCGGGGGCCAGCCTGCACGATGAGCTGACGTTGCTCACGCGCGCCGGCCTCACACCCCGTGAAGCGCTGCTCGCGGCCACGCGAGACGCGGCACAGGTGATCGGCGTGGACTCGATCGGCGTCGTGCGCCAGGGAGCGGTGGCGGATTTCGTGGTGGTGACCGCGAGCCCGCTCGACGACATCGCCAACTCGCGGAAGATCGAGATGGTCGTGGTACGGGGGGTGCTGCGGCGTCCGTCCGAGTTCCGGGGGATGTGGAATCAGTAGCGCGGGGCAGCCGACCGAATCGCCCGCACCGTCAGCGCATGACCGATCAGGGCAACCGGGCGAGCCACCAGAGGCCGACCGCGACGCTCCATCCGCCGGTGACGAAACCCAGTGCGCGAGCCCCACGAGGCGAGTTCGCCAGCGGCTGCACGGCGATTGTTGCGAGCACGGCGTAGGCCCCCATAGCGGCCGTCGTGCCAATCCCGAACGCTGCCAGGTAGGCCAATGCGGCCGGCAAATCCGGCATCAGCGCCACCGGGATGAGCGCCACCACCGGAGCGGTGCCCGCGAATCCGTGAACGGCACCCACCAGAGTCGAGACGTGGCGGTGGCGGTGGCCGAGCGCCGGCGGGGAATGCGGGTGCTCGTGCGGTGAGATCCCGGAGACGTGCGCGTGCAGGTGCGCATGATCGCCGTGGCCTCCCGGGCCGTGCACGTGGAGTCGGCGAGCGCGCCCCGCAGCCCAGAGGCCGAGCGTTACGAGCATGACACCAACGGCGGCCTCGGCCCACACCGACGCGGCAGCGGGCAGCCGCGCTCCGCTCCATGCCAGGAGACCACCGGCTGCCAGGACTACTGCGGCGTGGCCCAGGCCCCAGCGGAGGCCGAATCCGGCAGCCGCGACGATTCGAGGCCGGCCACCTATGAAGGCCGTGACCGCCACCATATGATCTACCTCGAGGGCGTGGCCCGCCCCCAGGGCGAGCGCCGCCGCGTAGGCGGCCCAGGGTCCTTCCATGGTTCCTCGCGAAGGAGCGAGTCGATGACCGACGCACCGCACGACCAGAAGCCGCGCATCCGCCTGACCACGCTGTCGCACGGCGCCGGTTGAGCCTGCAAGCTCGGGCCTGACGAGCTGGCGCAGGTTCTGCGCCACCTGCCTCCCGTCAGCGATCCGAGAGTCGTGGTCGCCGCCGCGACGTCCGACGATGCCGCCGTCTATCGGCTGTCCGACGAGCGCGTGCTGGTGGCCACGGTGGACTTCTTCGCGCCCATCGTGGACGATGCCTATACGTTCGGCGCGATCGCGGCGGCGAACGCCTTCTCCGACGTGTACGCGATGGGAGCGCGGCCGTTCTTCGCCTTGAACCTCGTGGCCTGGCCCCGCGACCCCGCGATGCTCGACCTGCTCGGCGATACCTTGCGCGGCGGCGCTGACATGGCGGCCCGCGCGGGTGCGCTCATCCTGGGCGGCCACTCGATTGACGACCCGGAGCCCAAGTACGGGATGGTCGTCCTCGGCGAAGCGCGACCTGACAAAGTAATCACCAACGCGGGCGCCCGTATCGGCGACGCCCTGGTGCTCACCAAACCCATCGGCACCGGCATCCTCAGCACCGCCTTGAAGCGCGACCTGATCACGCAAGACGGGATGGCGGATGCGGTCAGCTCCATGACTGCGCTCAACGCGGACGCCCTGGAGGCCGTGCAGGAACTGGGAAACGCCGTCCACGCCATGACGGACGTGACCGGATTCGGCCTGCTGGGCCACCTCCACACCGTGCTCGCCGCAAGCCGGGTCGGGTCACGCCTGACGGCAGGCCTCGTTCCGTTGTTGCCGCGCGCCCGCGACCTGGCGGCGCAAGGCGTGTTTCCGGGCGGCACGCGGAGGAACTTGGACGCCGCCGAGCGGTACACCCGATTCCCCCGGGACCTCGACCCAACGGTTAAGCTGATTCTCTCCGACGCGCAGACCTCGGGCGGGTTGCTCATCGCCGTGGCGACAGATCATGCCGACCGCTTGCTCGCCGCCCTCCGCCGGCGACGGACGCCCGCCGCCGCCGTCATTGGAGAGATCGTCGAAGGCGACGGAGCGATCGAGGTCGCACCGTGAAGGAGGCGCCAAGCCTCGTCGTGCACGCTGACGAAAGCTGTCTGGGCAACGGGCGTGAAGGTCCAAACCCCGGCGGCGCCGCGGCGCTCATCGAGGCCCGCACGCGCGGCGGCATCGCCCGGCGCGACATCTATATTTCCTCGCCGGACACCACCAACAACCGTATGGCGCTCGCTGGCGCCATCGCGACCATCGCGCTGCTCTCCCGCAAAGGCCGCCGAGTGCGGGTCACGTACGTGTCGGATTCCGAATACCTGGTGAAGGGCATGCGCGAGTGGGTACCGGCCTGGCGCGAGCGTGGCTGGCGCCGCAAAGGGGGGGCGATCGAGAACCTCGAGCTGTGGCAAACGTTGGCCCGGGTGTCCGCCGATCACGACGTGAGCTGGCGGTGGGTGCGGGGACACGCGGGTCACGTCAAGAACGAGTACGCCAACGACCTCGCCATGCGCGCGGCCGAACAGCAGTTGACGTCGGCGGGCGCCGTTGACAGTGGGTTCCAGGTGTGGCTCGAGGCGCGGCGGCGGCGTGGCCAGTTCACCGATTACGATCCTGACGCGGCGTTCGACGCCCTGGCAGCAGAGGCGGTTGCCGAATGACGGTGCCCAAGGACGGCGTGAGCGCGAACACGCATCCGTTGAATCTGCTTCCCGACGGCGCCGAGCCGGACCTTTCCCGTATTCCTTTATATGAGGTCTACATGCGCATGGCCGAGGAGTTGGCCAAGCGGTCCACGTGCGCCCGCCTGCAAGTCGGCACGGTGATCACGGACGCGCGGCTGGAAAACGTCGTGGCTATCGGCTACAACGGGAATGCGAAGGGCCTGCCCAACCGCTGCGATTCGACGGTGCCGGGGAGCTGTGGGTGCATCCACTCGGAGGTGAACGCCCTGGTGAAGGCGCCGGGCGCGCTGGGCAACAAAGTGGTGTTCATTAGCTCCAGTCCATGCGTCATGTGCGCCAAACTCATGATCAACTCGGGCGTGACCCACGTGTTCTATCGGCGGCTCTATCGCGATCCGAGCGGGATCGAGTTGCTCGCGGAAGCCGGCGTGGCTCCGGTACAGTACGACCGCTGGGAGCACGAGTGGCGCTAGACTCGGGCCCGGATGACGTCGGGCGGTTGTTCCGCCACGTGGTGTACACCCTGGCCGACACGCGTCCGGGCTACCTGCACCAGACCTTCCAGGTCTCGGAACTGTACCAGGAGATCGTGCCGTATCGTCTGTTCCGCTCCCGACTTCAGTTCGACACCAACGAGGACTACGAGATGGCAATCCTGCGGCTGCTGGCGGGCCAGCGAGGGTACGCCGTGCTGGAGCCCGCCGAAGCGCGAGAGGCACTGGCGCAGGAAGCGGAAGCGATCAACCCGCTGCCCGGAGCGTTTCGCGACTTCGCGGCCGCCCGGGTCACACTCAACCCGGCCGCAGTGAAGCAGGTGCTCGACGCGCGCGACTCCTACGCCCCTGCGGCGCCGCCGCCTCAACTGGACCCGCTGCCCGAGCCGGCCCCGCCGGATGTCGCACCGCCGCCGCCAACACGGGCGCCGGCACCGGCCCCCTCACGGGGAAGCGGCGCCTTGCCCTACACGTTCGAAGCAGGCGGCGGGACTGAATGCCCGAGTTGCCGGAGCGCGCTGCCGCAACATCGCGCCGTGCTGTACTGTCCGTTCTGCGGCAAGAAGGTGGCGCCGCTCCTGTGTTCGAAGTGCGACACGGAGCTGGAGCCCGAGTGGACCTTCTGCATCACCTGCGGCCGAAGTACCAGACCGTCACAATGACACCGGTGATGACGAAGCGCAAACACTTCAGAGTCGCCGTCATTGGAGGCGACGGCATCGGCCCGGAAGTCGTGGATGCCGCCATCCCATCGATCGAGCGCGCCGCCGCGATCGCCGGAGGCACGATCGCCTGGGAACGCCTCCCCTACGGGGCCGACCACTTCCTGAGGACCGGAGAAACGCTCCCGGACCACGCGTTTGAGCACCTGAAGCACGACGTAGATGCGATCCTCGTCGGAGCCTTGGGCGACCCCCGGGTCCCAGACCAGGCCCACGCGCGGGATATCCTGCTCGGGCTCCGGTTCCGGCTGGATCTGTACATCAACTTCCGCCCGTGCACGCTGCTACATCCGGACTTGTGTCCGTTGAAGGGAGAGTTTGGCGCGGTGGCGGCGGATGGGGGAGCGGGCGGATGGGCGGATGGAGAAGTCCCCAAGGCGGCCAACCGCCCAACCGCCCAACCGCCCAACCGCCGCGTCATCGATTTTGTCATCTTCCGCGAGAACACCGAGGGGCTCTACCTCGCTCGCGGGTCGTCGAGGAACGTCGGGACTAAGGACGAGGAGCAGATTGCCGAGGAGGTGCACACGGCGCCGAAGGTCAACCGCATCATCCGGGCAGCGTTCGAGTGGGCCCGGGCGCACGGGCGACGCCGCGTGACGATGGCCGACAAGTCCAACGCGGTTCCAGCCCATCACCTGTGGCAGCGAGTGTTCGCCGAGGTTGCAACCGAGTTCCCCGGCATCGAGCACGAGCACTACTACGTCGACGCGCTGTGCATGCAACTGGTCAAGCGGCCCGATCGTTTCGACGTGATCGTCACGAACAACATGTTCGGCGACATTCTCTCGGACCTGGGCTCTCAGCTGGTCGGCGGGCTGGGCATCGCGCCAAGCGCCAACCTGCACCCGGGTCAGGCGGGGCTGTTCGAGCCCGTGCACGGCTCGGCACCCAAGTACGCGGGCCAGGGCACGGCGAATCCGCTGGCGACCATCCTGACCGGGGCCCTGATGCTCGAGCAGCTGGGGCTGGGGGAGGGCGCTGCCCGGCTGACCGCCGCGGTGCGGGCGTCCCTGGAAGGCGGAGTCCGCACACGCGATCTCGGTGGGACGGCGACGACGCGCGACGTGGCCACGGCGGTAGCCGGCGCCGTGTAACCCGCCCGTCGCGCCGCCCGCGCACCGACGGTATTTTCTCTCCTGGCGACGCCACTGGAGCGTCGTCCCCGGGGCCGGACCACGTCGGCCGGGGCTCGCGCGCCCCGATCGGCGGCCGCCTCCCCTCCCCCACGTAACACGCATCCGCGCGACTTCCCGAGGAGGATTGTTTGCTCACCGCTCGTCGCCGCATCTCCGGTTCGTTCGCGTCGTTCATCGCCGCTGTCGCACTCATGATCCTGCCGGGCGGGCTCCAGGCTCAGCTCAGCCTCAAGGGCGCTATTGACGACGTCCTGGGGTGGGTCAACCTCAAGGAAGACGACTACGAAGCCATTCCCGAGATGGGGCAGTGGGGCATGACGTTCGGCTGGTTCGCCGCGGACGAGGAGAAGGAGCTACAAATCACGGTGACGAAGGGAAAGTCGTACTTCATCGCCGGGGGCGGAGACGAGAACTCCAAGGACCTCGATATCTGCGTGTATGACCCGAAGGGGAAAGAGGTGGAGTGCGACACCGCTACCGACGACATCCCCCTGGTGACATTCGACGCCGATCAATCCGGAACGTATCGCGTCGTGCTCAAGGCCTACTCGATCGAGGGCAGCACGACCTTCGCGGGCATGGTCGTCTTGCGTAAGAAGAGCTGAACCCACGAAGGGCTGAACCGATGAAGACACAGGGAAAGCAAACCGACGTCGTGTTCCTGTCCGGCGTCCGAACGGGCTTTGGCTCGTTCGGCGGAACGCTCAAGGATTACTCCGCCACGCAGCTCGGCGCGATCGCCGCGCGGCACGCTGTGGAGCGGGCCAATGTGCGGCCGGAGGACGTGGACCACGTCGTGTTCGGCAACGCGCAACAGACATCGGCCGACGCGATCTACTTCGCGCGCCACGTCGGGCTCCAGGCCGGGCTGCCCATCGAGCGGCCCGCGGTCACCGTAAATCGCCTGTGCGGGTCCGGTTTCGAGGCCGTCATTCAGGGGGCGCAGCAGATCCTGCTGGACGAGTCACGCGTGGTCCTCGCCGGTGGCGCGGAGTCTATGAGCCAGGCGCCGCACGTGGTGCGCGGAGCCCGCTGGGGCATTCGGCTGGGGCCGCCCGCGCCGCTCGAGGATGCGCTATGGGAGGCGCTCAAGGACCCGCAGTGCGGCCTCTCCATGGCCGAAACCGCTGAGGCCCTGGCCGAGAAGTATGCGTTGACTCGGGAAGACGTGGACCGCGTCGCGCTGCGGAGCCAGCTGCTGGCCAAGAAAGCGTGGGATGACTGCGTATTCGAGCAGGAAGTCATCTCGGTGCCGGTGAAGGACTCCAAGACCCGGGCGACCGTAGACTGGCGGGCCGACGAACACATGCGGCCGGCCACGACGCTCGAGGGACTGCTGGCCCTCAAGCCCTACTTCAAGAAGGATGGTCTCGTCACGGCGGGAAACGCCTCGGGCATTTGCGATGGGGCCGCGGCGACAGTCGTCGCAAGCGAGGCCTTCGCCCGCGAGCACAAGCTCGAGCCGCTGGGCCGGCTCGTCGCGTGGGGCATTGTCGGCGTGGAGCCCCGGTACATGGGGATCGGGCCGGCGCCCGCGGCGCGCAAGGCGCTCGAACGAGCGGCGCTCAGGCTCGAGGACATGGACCTGATCGAGGTCAACGAAGCGTTCGCGCCGCAATACCTGGCGGTGGAGCGGGAGCTGGGTCTGGACCGGGATCGAACCAACGTGCACGGCGGCGCTATTGCGATCGGGCACCCGCTGGCGGCCAGCGGGGCGCGGATCACCATCCACCTGCTCCACGCGCTGCGCCAGGCCAAGAAGCGGTACGGCCTCGGATCGGCGTGCATCGGCGGCGGGCAGGGCGCCGCAGTGATCGTGGAGGCCTTTGTCTGAGGGGAGCTGACGGCCCATGGAGTTCCTGATCGGCAGTCTCGTACTCGTGGTGGCCTACGCCTACGGCAGCCTGCACGTCATCAGGCAGTACGATCGGGCGGTCACCTTCTTTCTGGGCCGCTACTGGGCGACCAAGGGCCCCGGCCTGATCTTCGTGCCGCTCTTCTTCGCCAAGCTCACCCGGGTGTCGCTGCGGATCGTCGCCATGGACATCCCGCCGCAGGACGTGATCACGCGAGACAACGTCTCGATCAAGGTGAACGCCGTGCTGTACATGCGGGTGAAGAACCCCGAGGACGCCGTCATCCAGATCGAGAACTACCTGTTCGCGACGAGCCAGCTCGCCCAGACGACGCTCCGCAGCGTGCTCGGCGAGGTCCAGCTGGACGAGCTGCTTGCCGACCGGGAGAAGATCAACGCCATCCTGAAGCAGATCGTGGACCAACGTACCGAGGCGTGGGGCATCGAGGTCTCGGCCGTCGAGGTGAAGGACGTGGACCTGCCTCCGGAAATGAAGCGGGCCATGGCGCGGCAGGCGGAGGCGGAGCGGGAGCGCCGGGCCAAGGTGATCGCGGCGGAGGGAGAGTTCCAGGCATCCCACAAGCTCGCGGAGGCAGCCCGCGTGATCGGAACGCAACCGGCGGCGTTACAGCTACGCTACCTGCAGACGCTGGTCGAGATCGCTACGGAGAACAGCTCCACGACGATCTTCCCAGTTCCGATCGATCTGCTGACACCGTTCATGGACATCGCCCGCGCCGCGGCCGCCGCCGGTAAACAGCTCCCGATCTCCACCGGCGTGCCCTTGCCCGGCGGGCAGCCGGAGCCCTCGGCCGTCGAGCGGCGGGGGTAGGACCGGCAGTGACGCTCCCCACGCCGCTCGGGCCGCGTCTGGACCGGGGCGCGATCGAGCGGATCATCCAGCGCGCCGCCGAACTGCAGGCGGGCGAGCGTGAGATCGGCGAGGGTCTTACCGACTCCGAGTTGATGGCGTTGGGCCGGGACGTTGGCATCCCGGAGCGGTACCTTCAGCAGGCCCTGCTGGAGGAGCGCTCGCGCGCCGGCTTGCAGGACCAGCGCGGGCTGATCGCCTGGATCGCCGGACCGGGCCGAGTTGCAGCCGGCCGCCTCGTGGCGAAGCCCCACATGCCAACGGAAGCGGCGCTGTCGCGCTGGATGGCGGAGGGCGAGCTCCTTCAGGTGAAGCGCCGATTTGCGAGCCAGCTGTCGTGGGAGCCGCAACAGGGCGCGTTCGCGTCCCTCAAACGCGCCTTCCGGTCTGGCGGGCGCAAGTACATTCTGGCGCGCGCGAGCGAGGTGTCCGGCAGTCTGACCGAAGTCGAGCCGGGCCGAACCTACGTGCAGCTGGTGGCCGACATCGGCAATCTCCTGCGGGAGCGGCTGAGCGCCGCGGCGCTGGGAAGTTTCGCCGGCGTGGCCGCATCGGGAATCGCGCTCGTGATCGGCGTCGTGGCACCGGTGGCTGCCATCCCGGCCGTCGTCGGGATTCCCCTCGCACTGGCCGTGGCGCGCAAGCAGCGCGACGAGGCCGCCGAGATCCAGGGAGCGCTGGAGCAGGTGCTTGACCGGCTGGAGCATGGCGATTTGGAACCGCATCGGGCAGTGCCCGGAGCCCGCCGAGATCCGCTGCTGCGGGTGGCTGATGAGATCCGGGGGCTGATTCAGGCGGAGCGGTCGAAGGGCGAGTAGAGGCAGAAGCCGCAGAAGCGGGAGAAGCGGCAGACTGGCACGCTGCCGCCTCTGCGGGGTGGCAGTGTGAGGTGGGGCTGCCGCAACTGCCGCCATACCACTCAACAAACACGGGTTGGAGTAAGGAGCACAATGCCTGACATCAAGACCGTTGGCGTGCTCGGCTGCGGGCTCATGGGAAGCGGCATCGCGCAGGTCGCGGCCGGAGCGGGCTATCGCACCGTGGTGCGTGAAGTCTCTGACGCCCTGAACGAGAGGGGCAAAGCCAACATCACCAAGTCGCTCGACAAGCTCGTCGAGAAGGGCAAGCTCACGAAGGAGGACCAGGACGCGGCGCTGGGGCGGCTCGGTTTCACGACCGCCGTGAGGGACCTCGCCGGCTGCGACGTCGTCATCGAGGCAGTGACGGAGGATCTGGACCTGAAGAACAGCCTGTGGCGGGAGCTGGACGGCGTGTGCGGGCCAGACACGATCTTCGCCTCGAATACATCCAGCCTCACGATCGCCGCGATGGCGGCCGCGACCAAGCGGGCCGACCGGTTCGTGGGCCTGCACTTCTTCAATCCGGTGCCGCTCATGAAGCTGGTGGAAGTGGTGCGGACCGTGACCACGAGCCAGCAGACGTTCGATCGCGCGATCGCGTTCGCCCGGTCCCTCGGGAAGGAAGCCATCGCGGCGAAGGACAGCTCGGGATTCATCGTGAACCTGCTGCTCGTCCCCTACTTGCTCGACGCCATCCGCGCCGTCGAGCACGGGGTGGGCACTGTGGCGGATATCGACAAGGGGATGGTGCTGGGGACCGGTCATCCCATGGGGCCGTTCACGCTGCTGGATTTCGTGGGGCTCGACACCACGTACCGGATCGCGGAAATCATGTTCACGGAGTATCGTGAGCCGCGGTACGCGCCGCCCCCCTTGCTCAGGCGAATGGTCGTGGCGGGCATGTTCGGCAAGAAGTCGGGCAAGGGCTTCTACGACTACTCCACCAACCCTCCAACGGTTGCGGACCTGGGGCTCTGACATGTGGCAGACTGCGGCCGAGTGGCATGCGGCGCTGAACGACCTTCCACCCGCGCTCCTGCTGGCGTCAATCGTGTTCGACCTCGTCGGGAGCGCGACGAAGCGAGACGCCCTCAAAGCCGCGGGCTTCTGGACGCTCGTCGCGGGCGCGGGAGGCGCCGTGCTCGCCCTGGCGTCGGGTCTGCGGGCAGAAGACACCATCGAGCACGGCGAAGCGGTGCATCGCGTGATGGAGCGGCACGAAGCCTTCGCGATAACGGTCACGGTCGTATTCGGTGCGCTGGCGCTGTGGCGGATTTGGCGGCGCGGCACCCTCCCGGGCCAGGAGCGCGCCGTGTATCTGTTCGCGGCCACGCTCGGGACCGCGATGGTGCTGTGGGTCGCACATCTCGGCGGCACGATCGTGTTCCGTCATGGCGGCGGCGTGCCGACGCAGGTCATGCAACAGGCGCTCACGGAGCGAACCGCTGAACACGAGCACGAGCCGGGGGAGGAGCACGACGAGCCCGCGGGCGCGCCGAGTGCGGACACGGTGGCCACGCGGCCTGACTCCGGTGGACACACACACGCACCGGGGACGCCGCCGCACGAGCACTGAGGCGATGTTGGGCGATCGCGGGCGATCTCGGGCGATGCCGGGCGATGCCGGGCGATGCCAGGCGATGCGGTGCTCGTCCCAAGGCGAGTGCCGAGATCGCCCGACATCACCTGCGATCGCCTGCTTTCGCCCGCTGCTTACCACGACATTCACGTGGCTCTCCCTCGTCACGGCCTGCACGGCCGCCGGCCTGCGCCCGCATCTCCGCCCTCTTCCCGGCGCAACGGTCGATACGGTCCGCTCCGAGCCCGAGCCGGTGATCGAACGACTCACGACCGAGGTCCGCACGCTCGGCTTCCGGGTCCGCGCATCGAACGCGCTCGAGGGATACCTCGAGACTGAATGGCACGATCTCCGGAGCTCGAAGCCGACCAGCGGTGATCACCAGGCGTCCGACCGCGTGATCAAGGTGCGCGCCTGGGCGGACCCGCTTCCGCCCGGCGAGACGATCGTCGTGCTCGAAGCCGTGTACCGCCGATTCACCGATCCCTCACAGCCAAGTCGGGAGTTGGAAGTGGTGGTACCGCCTGACCATCCGGCCGATTCGCTCGTACAGCGACTGCTCCGGGGCTTGGAGCGCCCATGACCGGCGGATTGGCGGCCGTGGTGACGGATCGGGAGTTCTGCGAGGCTGCGCTGCCCAGGGTCTCGCGGACCTTCGCCGTCTCCATCCGTTTGTTGCCGGCGGCGCTCGAGTATCCGACGCTAATCGCCTATCTGCTGTGCCGCATCGCCGACACGATCGAGGACGCTCCGGGGCTCTCCGCTTCGGCGAAACGGCAGCTCCTCGATGACTGGAGCCGGTCGCTGGAAGACGGGGCATCCGCGCCCGAGTCGGTCCGGGCCGCTTTCCGGGAGCCGGTGAGCGACGAGGAACGCCTCGCGGGCGGCTGTGATCGGGTGCTGCGTGAGTTCCGCGGCCTCGACGGGAACCGACGCGTGGCCATTCGCCCGTGGGTCCAGGAGATGTGCGGCGGTATGGCGGAGTTCGCGGGCCGGGAGGCGGCGGCGGCGCAGCATGAGTTGGAGGCGTTGGCCACGGTGGGAGACCTGGACCGCTACACGTACTACGTGGCCGGGACCGTGGGACATCTGCTCACGGAGCTGTTCGGACTGCACGCCCTTGCCGCTCGGCCGTCACGCCTCGCTCGCCTCAAGACGCTCGCCACCAGCTTTGGCCGCGGACTTCAGCTCACCAACATCATCAAGGACGTCTCCGACGACCGGCGGCGAGGGTGGAGCTTCGTGCCGCGACAGCTCTGCGAAGTCTGCGGCCTGCGGCCGGAAGATCTCCAGGACGGCCGACACCGCGATGGCGCGCGGCGCGTCATGCTCTCGCTCATCGCGAAGGCAAAGGGGCATCTGACCGACGCGCTGGCCTACACCACGACGCTGCCACGACGCCAGTACGGCATTCGCCTGTTCTGTCTGAGCGCCCTGTACTTCGCGGTCCGCACGCTGCGTCTCGCCGAACGGGATCCGCGATTGCTCGATCCCGGACACAAGGTCAAGATCAGTCGCGCGGCCGTGTACCGGACCCTGCTCGCGGTCCGGCTCGTGGCGCCGAGCAACCGGCTGGTGCGCGCCTATTTTCGGCTCCTGGCAGGCGACGGGTGGCCGGTCGGAGAATCGGTGCCGGCAGAGGCATCCGCGCGGTGAGACAGTACCTCGATCTGCTGCGCCACGTGCTGGAGCACGGCCGGCCGAAGCCAGACCGAACGGGAACCGGTACGTTGAGCCTGTTCGGATATCAGTGCCGCTTCGATCTCGCCGCCGGGTTCCCGCTGCTCACGACCAAGAAGCTGCATGTCAAGTCCATCGCGTACGAGCTGCTGTGGTTTCTCCGCGGGGACACAAACGTGCGCTATCTCCGGGAACACGGGGTCACGATCTGGGATGAATGGGCGGACGAGCGGGGAGAGCTGGGTCCGGTGTACGGGCGTCAATGGCGCGCCTGGCAGACGCCGGACGGCCGGCACATCGATCAGATCGCTGACGTGCTGCGGCAGCTCCGCGAGTCGCCGCATTCCCGCCGCATCATGGTGAGCGCGTGGAACCCTGCCGACATCCCGGCGATGGTGCTGGCGCCGTGCCACGCGCTTTTCCAGTTCTACGTCGTGGATGGACGGCTGTCGTGCCAGATGTACCAGCGGAGCGCGGACGTATTCCTGGGAGTGCCGTTCAATATCGCGTCCTATGCGCTGCTTACGCTGATGATCGGGCACGTGAGCGACCTCGCCCCCGGAGAATTGGTCCTCACGCTCGGCGACGCGCACCTGTACACCAACCACCTCGAGCAGGCGCGCCTGCAACTCACGCGGGACCCGCGCCCGCTGCCGACGGTACGATTGAACGCGGGCGTGCGATCGCTGTTCGACTTCACGTTCGACGATATTGTGGTCGCGGGATACGACCCGCACCCACACATTCCCGCCAAAGTCGCGGTCTGACGGTTCTGACAAAGCGATCGAAACCTATTGCATATCTAATCGTCATATCGTATCGTGTTGCGCAACACCAACTCCGCACTGGAGTTCGATGCGCATCGGACTCGCGTACAATCAGCGTCCGGACCTGATCGGCGAGTCTTCTCCTCCGCGACTCCGGCATCCCGCCGAGCCCACCGCGCCTGACGCCTACGTGGAATGGGATGATCCGGAGACCATCGCATCCGTCGAAGACGCCCTCCGGCTCTTCGGCGATGTGATTCGCCTCGAAGCCGTTGGCGATTTCCCCTCACGCCTGCGGGCCGCGCGTGTGGATCTGCTCTTCAACATGGCCGAGGGACGGAGCGGCCCCAACCGCGAGGCGCAGGTGCCGGCCATCGCCGAATTCCTGGGCATCCCGTGCACGGCCAGCGATTCGCTGACGCTGGCGCTGACACTCCACAAGGGACGGGCCAAAGAGATCCTGGCATTCCGCGGCATCCCCACCGCACCGTTCGTCATCATCGCGTCGGACACCGAGGTGGAGTCACTCGACCGACTCCCGTATCCGGTGTTCCTGAAGCCCGTGTGGGAGGGATCGTCCAAGGGTGTCTCCGCCGCCAGTTACGCCGAAACGCCCGCCGCCGCCCGAGAGCGCGCGCGTCAACTCCTGACGACGTACGCCGAGCCCGTGCTCGCGGAGGCGTTCCTGCCGGGGGAAGAGTTCACGGTGGCAATCCTCGGCAACGGCGCGGACGCGGCTTGCCTTCCGCTGATCCGGTACCGCTTCGACGTGCTGCCGGACGGTGCGCTACCGATCATGGGGTACGAGGCGAAGTGGGTGTGGGACACGGATGAGCGGCTGACGAACATTCTCGAGTGCCCGGCGTCCGTCACGGCGGACGTCGCGCGGCGCATCGAGGACACCGCGCTGGCGGCCTACCACGCGCTCGGGTGTCGCGACTGGGCCCGGGTAGACGTGCGCCTCGACGCGGACGGCGTCCCCAACATTCTCGAGCTCAACCCGCTGCCGGGGATCATCCCGGACCCCGCGCAGCACAGTTGCTTCCCCGCCGCGGCCGCAGCGGCCGGCATCTCTCACCCGGAACTCATTCAGTCCGTCGTGCGCATCGCCTGGAAGCGGCTGACGGGACGCGAACTCGCCGCACCCACGCTGGCCGGAGCTGCTGCCTGAGAGTCGTCATCCTGTACGACGGCGGCGCGAGCGACTGGACGAGCCAGGATATCCGTTCGGTCCTCGATCCCGTGAACCAGATCGGCGACCTGCTGCGCGGCCGGGGCCACCGCGTGGCGCGCGTGCCCGTGCATCACGGACTCAACTGGCTCCCCCGCGTGCGACGCGCCCACCTGGTGTTCAACCTGTGTGAGGGAATCGGCGCGGTCAGCCGCTACGAGACGTTCGTCGCCGGAACGCTGGAGCTCACGGGCGTGCCGTTCACCGGCGCCGGCGCGTGGACGATCACGATCTGCCATGACAAACCGGTGGTGAACGCCCTGCTCCAGTCCGCCGGCGTGCCCGTTCCTCGCTGGTGTGTGCCAACCTCGGAGCGGCTGCCGGCGGACTTTCCACTGCCGGCTATCGTGAAACCCGCCGCGGAAGACGCGAGCGTGGGGATCGACCAGAGCTCCGTGGTCACCACACGTCGCGCGCTGCGCGCGCGCGTGGCGCAGCTCAGCATGCAGTACGACAGGGTGATGGTGCAGCACTATATCGCCGGGCGCGAGATCGCGGTGGGCATCGTAGGCGATCACGTGCTCCCAATGTCCGAGATCGACTTCAGCCGCATGCCGCCGGGCCACTGGCCCATTCTCTCGTTCGCCGCCAAGTGGACCGCGGGCTGCGCCGAGGACGAGGGCAGCCAGCCTGTCTGTCCCGCGAAGCTGCATCCGGCGCTCGCTCGCCGCATTCAGGTTGCCGCGGTGGATGCGTGGCGCGCCGTGCGCGGGTACAGCTACGGCCGCGTGGATCTCCGCGTGGACGCCAAGGGCCAGCCCTGGGTGCTCGAGGTGAATCCCAACCCGGACATCTCCGACGACGCCGGGTTGTCCCGCATGGCTCAGGCAACCGGCTTGTCGTACGACGATCTCGTCCTGCGCATCGTCGAGTTGGCGCTGCGCGCCGACCGCGGGCTGGTCCCCGCCGAGCAACCGGACGTCGCCCTGGAAGCCCGAACCGCATGAGCGCGGCCGCGCCGAGTCTGACGTTGCACGCCCCAACTCGCGCTGACCGCGGGCGGGTGGAAGCGATCGTGGCCGCCACCGGCGTGTTCCGCGCCGACGAGCGCGCCATCGCGCTGGAGGTGTTCGACGGGGCGGTCGCGCGGCCGGGAGCGGACTACCACGCCCTCGGCGCGTACGACGATCGAGAGCGGCTGATTGGTTTCGCGTGTTACGGCCCGACGCCGTGCACGGTCGGGACCTGGGACCTCTACTGGATCGCCGTGGATCCCGCGAGCCAGCGGCACGGGACCGGCCGCGCGCTCATGGAGGCGTGCGAGCGCGACATCGCGGCGCGCGGCGGACGGCTCGTGGTCGTCGAAACATCGTCCCGCCCGGACTACGATGTGACACGCGCGTTCTATGAAACCCTGCACTATCAGCGGACCGCGCGCGTCCCGCGGTTCTACGCGCCGGATGACGACCTGGTCATCTACACCAAGCCACTGAATCCCTCCCGGAGCGCATCCCCTCATGGCTGACTGGCAGAAGCTCCTGCGCGACCGCAGCCTGTCCACTCTCCAGCAGTTGGTCGACAAGTTCGGAGCCGAGCACTTCCCGGACCTGGAGCGCCTGCAGCAAGCCGTGGACAACTTTGAGCTCCGCATCTCGCCCGCGATGGTGGACCTGATCAAGGAGCCCGGGGACCCGATCTGGCGTCAGTACATGCCCGATCTCCAGGAATTGGAGGTCGTGGACGGTGTGCCAGACAGTCTGAACGAGGACGCGGACAGCCCGGTCCCCAACATCACGCACCGCTACCCGGACCGCGCGCTGTTCCTGGTGAGTCCCGTGTGTGCGGCGTATTGCCGGTTCTGCACGCGACGGCGCAAGGTCGGCGATCCCGAGAAGATCCCGATGTCCCAGTTCGAGAGCGCGTTCACCTATCTCGAGGAACATGACGAAATCCGGGACGTGATCCTCTCGGGCGGCGATCCCTTGCTGCTGTCAGACCGGCGGCTGGACCAGATCCTGGGCCGGCTGCGGCAGATCCCGCATCTCCAGATCCTGAGGATCGGGAGCCGGGTGCCGTGCCATCTGCCCGAGCGCATCACTGCCGATCTGTGCGCGATCCTGAAGAAGCACCACCCGCTCTATATCAACACGCATTTCAACCATCCCGACGAGCTGACACCCGCGGCCGCGAGGGCGCTGGGCATGCTGGCCGACGCCGGCATTCCGCTCGGCTGCCAGACGGTGCTGTTACGAGGCGTCAATGACTCGGTGCCCGTCATGCGGGAGCTGATGCAGCGGTTGCTCGTCGCCCGCGTCCGGCCGTACTACATCTACATGTGCGACCAGGTGGCCGGGGCGGAGCATTTCAAGACGTCGGTGGAGACCGGTCTCGAGATCGTGCGGGGCCTGCGCGGCTGGACCAGCGGCCTCGCCGTCCCGCACTTCGTGATCGACGCACCGGGTGGAGGCGGCAAGATTCCGCTGCTGCCGGAGTACGTTGAACGGGTGACGGACGAAGAGGTCGTGCTGCGCAACTACCGCGGCCGCAAGTTCGTGTGGCGCCAGCCGCGAGAAGATGCGCTCGTGGCCGCCGGGATCCACGAGCCCGAGTACGGCATCGTGTCCATTGACGTCGCCGCGCGGAAGAGCGGCACTCGGCGCGGGGCGAAGCGCAAGCGGGCGTAACCCAAGGGCGACGAGGGCCGACGCAGGCAGACGACGGTCGACGATACGGTGAACAATGTCGGTCGTCCCCCATCGTCGGCCGCCGTCGGCCTGCGTCGCCTATCGAATCCCCGCCTGCACCCCGTCTGGACCCAACTGCCTCCACGGCTGCGCAGGTAACGGCCGCTGGCGCGGCCACACTTCGTTCAGCGTCTCCGCCTCGTACAACCGGCCGTTCTTCATCACGTAGCGCAGGCTCGTCGTGTTCCTGAGGTTCTCGAGCGGGTCGCCGTCCAGTACCAGGATGTCGGCGAGCTTCCCGGCCTCGAGCGTCCCGACATCCTTTGCCAGGCCGATCGCCTCGGCGCCATAGATGGTGGCCACGCGGAGCGCGTCGTGACTCGACAGCCCGCCCGACGCCATGGCCCACAACTCCCAGTGATACCCCAGCCCCTGAAGCTGGCCGTGGCTTCCCACGCCGACACGCGCGCTGTCCTCGACCATGCGCTTGACGAACTCCGCATGCCGGGGGAAGACCTGCTCCTCGTCCAGCACCCAGCGGGGGCGGCGCCGGCTGCGCAAATCAATGCTCTCCTCCGGCGCGAAGCGACGCAGCCTGGGATCGTCGTGCACCTGTTCCTTGGCGTAGAAGTAATTCTCCGCAAACGGCCCTCCGTACGAGACCAGCAACGTCGGGCTGTTCGTGGTCTGGGACGCCCGGAACAGCTTCACCACGTCCTCGTAGATCGGGGCCACCGGCAGCGCGTGCTCCACGCCCGAGTAGCCGTCGATCACGTGCGTCAGGTCGAGCTTGAAGTCCAGGCCACCCTCGGTCGTGGGCATCAGCTCGAGCGTCTTGGCCGCCTGGATGATCCATTGCCGCTGCTGCCGGTTGCCGGACATGTACATCTTGAGCGTCTGCGTGCCGTAGTACTGGCTGTACCGCTTGAGCACGCTCACGGCGTGCGCCGAGTCCCGGATGTTCTCCCCGATGAACACGCCGGGCCCGGTCGAGTAGACGCGGGGGCCGACCATTCCCCCCGTCGTCACGCGGTCCTGATAACTCAGCACGTCGGTCGAGGACGTCTGTGGATCGCGCGTCGTGGTCACGCCGTACGCGAGCATGGTCAGGTATTGCCAGACCTGCCGAGGATGGATCTCGGGCACGAGCCACATGGAGTGGTAGTGTGTGTCCACGAAGCCCGGAAGAACTGTTTTGCCGGACACGTCAATCACCTGGGCACCGGCCGGTATCTGAACCGAGTCCCGGCGGCCGACCGCCACGATGCGGTTATCGGTAACGACCACATCAGCGTTCTCGACGATCTCGCGACCCTTCATCGTGAGCACGCGCCCCCCGCGTAGCACGACGCTGCCCCGCGGTACGTCGCGCGGCAACTTCACTTCGATGCGCGTCTCGGCCGGCTTATACGTCACCGTGTCCGCGCGCGCGGAATCGAGCCCGGCGCGCACCGAGTCCGCGTGCGCCCGGATCGCCTGTGCCTTCGCCCGGATCTGGTCGGCCGCCCGGATCAGCGAGTCGGCCCGCACCTGGACCGAGTCCGCGATCAAGCGGTTGAGCTTGGCGCGCAGCGAGTCCGGCACCGCGGCCGGGGCCCTGGTGAGGCTATCTACGGTCTTCCGGGTCGCCCGGAGCGTATCCAGGAGTTGCCGGGCTCGGAGCGCCCGGCCCACGGTCGCACGGTTTTCCCCCTCGGTACTGTCCTCGATCGCCTTCACACGGGCGAGATCGTACGTCAGCAGCGCGTTCCCGATCGCCCAGTGAACACGGTTTCCGTCCGCGCTCCACGATGGGAACTCGCCCCCGATGTCGGTGAGCTGCCGAACAAGCACCGGCGCGGCGGACGGACTTGCAACGGAGATCGTCGTGACGGGACCGCCCACCTCGGGGATGTCCACCGTGTAGATGTGACTCCCGACCTGAGCGAGGGCCCGGCCGCCCGTGGGCGAGACCATCACGAGACCGGCCGGAGGCGCCTGCGGGCCTTCCTCCGTCACCCCAGCCGACTCCTCAAGGGGAACCGGGAACACCGTGCGAGGGAGGGCCTGCCATTCATCCGGGTGCGGCGTCCCGGCCCCCGGCGGCGGCGCACCGCGCACCTGGAGATGCTGCTTCACGTCCGTGCCGTCCCAACGGAACGACACCAGGCCCTCGGAGGAGCTGTAGGCGTAGATCCGGTCCGGCTGGTCGCGACGGAAATGCGCCACATCGCGGCTCCCCGTGGGAGCGATGAGCGTGACCTCACCGCCCGCGGCCGGGACCCAGACGAACTCGCCTCCCAGGACGCCGAAGAAAAAGTCCGGCGCCCGCTTGAGCTCGCGGGCGGCGCCGCGCGTGGCAACCACGCGCTGACCATCCGGCGACCACGCCGGGTTGTAATAGAGGGCGGGAACACTCGTGAGCCGCTGCGGCGCTCCGCTTCCGTCCGCGCGAGCCTTCATGATGTGGCCGCCAACTGAATCGTCCCAGGTGACGAACGCCACCCAGGCGCCGTCCGGAGACCACACGGCGTGGTACTCGCCGGCGTCAGCATTGGTCAGGCGTCGCGCTTCACCGCCGGACAGATCCTTGATCCACAGGCGATCAAACGCGGTGAACATGACGCGCTTGCCGTCCGGCGAGGCGACCGGACTCCGGATCTGCCGCGCCGTGACCATGGCCGTGGTGTCCACGCGATAGGCGAACTTCACCTCCGGCCCCACGTCCGCCGCGACCTCGGCCTCGAACGGGATCTTGGTCGCCGCACTCCCGTCGATCGGCACCCGCCAGATCTCGCCGCCGTGGGAGATCACCATCGCCCGCGAGTCGGGCGTGAAGCTGTAGCCCGGCAATACATCGAGCGTGGCGCGTGACTCCATGTCGTCTCGCTGGATGGGATACGCGAGCCAGCGCTCCTCGCCGCTGGCGAGGTCCCGGACCCGAAGCCCGGTTTCGGCGTTGTCGCGCGTCGCATACACCAGCCATTTGCCGTCGGGCGAGATCGCCGGCCGGAAGCCGGATCCGTAGCGGAACGACATCAAGGTGGAGGTGCCGCGCTCGCGATCGTACACGTAGAGCTGGTACTGCGGGAACAGCGCGTTGTACTGCCAATCGCCGGTGCGCCCGGCGAACCAGATGTAGCGCCCATCGGGACTCGGGGCGGCACCCATCGTCTTGAAGGGCTGGGGACCCCGAATCACGGGCAACGGGCTCCGCCGCTTGACGTGGTACATCTGGAGCTTGGCCGCGCCGAACAACGCACCCGTACGGCTCACCACGACATGCTCGCCGTCCGGCATCCATTCCGGGGAGAAGTACATGCTGGTGTTGCCCTGCGTGACCTGCGTGGTGTCAGTGAAATCCAGCCGCATGGTCCAGACGTTGTCGCCACCGCTCCGGTCGGAGATGAACACGATGGATTGACCGTCGGGACTGAAGCGCGGCTGCGCGTCGAACGCCATGCCTTCGGTGATGCGAGTCGCCTTCCCGCCCGCGATCGGGAGCGTGTACAGGTCACCCAAGAGATCGAACACGATCGTCCGCCCGTCGGGACTCACGTCGAGTGAGATCCACGTTCCTTTGGTCGCGGTGAACGTGGCCTTGCGGGAAGCCGGGAGCGGGAGGGGGTTTGCTCGCGGAGCGCCGGGCCGAGCTTGAGCTCCCTGCTCCTGGGGGGCTCCGGCTGGGGCGGCAGCAGCGGCACTGGCCGCTGACGCGGCGGCAGTGGCGGCAGCCAGCACCGTGAGCAGGGACCGGAGCTGCATGGCGGCGGGCCTCATCGCACACCTCCCTGCATCCCGTTCTGTACCGCGGGAGCGACGTGACGCCACGGTTCATCGGGAGCCGGACGCTGCCGCGGCCAGACCTCGTTGAGGGTGGCACCCTCGTACAGCCGCCCGTTCCGCATCACGTACCGGACCGTGTTCGTGTTGCGGATGTTCTCGAGCGGGTTCGCGTCGAGCACCACGAGATCGGCGAGCTTGCCCTGCTCGATCGAGCCCAGGTCCCGGCCCAGCCCGATGGCTTGCGCACCGAGGATCGTGGCGACGCGCAGCGCGTCGTGGTTGCTCATTCCGCCGCTCTGGATCGCCCACAGCTCCCAGTGATAGCCCAGGCCCTGGAGCTGGCCGTGGCTGCCAACGCCGGCGCGGCCACCGGCCTCGACCAGTTGCTTGATCCAGGCCGAGTGCTTCCGGAAGGCATACTCGTCGTCGCGGAACCAGCTGCCCGGGCCCGGCCCCGGGTTCCGGCGCCGGATCTTGTAGTCCAGTTCTTCCTTGGGCGTGAAATGTCTGAGCTTCACGTCGCCCACGACATTCTCGGTCGTGTAGAAATAGTTTTCGGCCCACGGGCCTCCATACGAAACGAGCAGCGTGGGTGAGTTCGTCGTCCCGGACGCCTTGAACAGCTCCACCACGTCGTTGTACGCCGGGATGACCGGCATGGTGTGCTCGATGCCGGGATAACCGTCCATCGCGTGCGTCATATTGAGGCGGTAGTCGAGCCCGCCTTCGGTCGTGGGCATCAATCGCAGCTCGCGCGACGCCATGATCAGGAATTGCCGCTGCCTCCGGTTCCCTGCCATGTACATCTTAAACGTCTTGGTGTCGTAGTAGTCGCTGTAGCGGCGCAGGATGTTGCGGGCGTGCTCGAGGTCGCGGATGCCCTCGGTCCAGAACACGCCGGGCCCCGTGGAGTAGACGCGCGGCCCCGCCATCTGCCCGGCCTCGACACGGTCGGCATAGGTGAGCACGTCGGTGGTAGCCGTCTGCGGATCGCGCGTCGTCGTGACGCCGTACGCCAAGTTCGCCAGGTAGATCCACGGGCGCTGCCAATGCAGGCCCCACAGGTTCCACATGTGGGAGTGGGTGTCCACGAAGCCCGGGATGATGGTTTTCCCGGCCACGTCGATGACGCGAGCTCCCTCCGGCACCGCCACGGTCCCTCGTGGTCCGATGTCGGATATCCGATTGTTCCGAACCACCACGTCGGCATTCTCGATCACGTCAGTCCCGCGCATGGTGATCACGCGCGCGCCGCGCAGGACCGCCGTGCCCTGCGGTGAGTCGCGGGTCGCGCTCACGGGGATCCGCACCTCCTCCGCACGGTACGCCGTGTCGGCTTCCGCGCGGTCGAGCCGGTACGTGACGAACGCGTTCCCAATGGACCAATGCACGGTGCGGCCGTCCGCGCCCCACGCCGGGAACTCGCCGCCGATGTCGGTGAGCTTTCGAACGGGCATCTGGGCACTGTCCGGCCTGGTTACCAGGACGGTCGGCGGCTCGCGGCCCACCCGCGGGACGGCGATCACGTAGACGTCGTTGTTCACCTGTGCCAGGGCGAGGTCGCCCCTCGGCGCCATCAAGACGAGGTCGGCCGGCACTTGCGGAATCTGCGGCTCGCGGCTGAAGTCCCGAGGCATGAGCAGGTCCGAGGAGTCCGAGACCTGCCAGCCGGCAGCCGTGAGCGGCAGCCGCCACATGACGCGCAGGTGTCTCTTTGGATCCGTCCCATCCCACCGTGTCGACACGAGGGCAATCGGCGCCGGCTGCCCTGGCTGGAACGTCTCGCCCGGAATCACCCCGTAGCTGTAGATCCGTTCCGGATCAGTCGTGAAGTGCGGCCGGAAGCGTCCGCCCGTGGGGCCGATGACCGTAACGTCGCCGCCCTGGGCGGGGACCCAGACGAACTCGGCGCCCAGGCCGAAGACGAACGGATCAATCGCGTCTCGCAGTTCCTGGGCGGCGGACCGGATGGCCGCGATACGACGGCCGTCCGGCGACCAGGCCAGCTCCCGGTAGTACGCCGACACGCGCGTGAGCCGCGTGGGCGTTCCTCCTGCCGCGTTGACCTGCATGATGTGCCCTTCACGCTCGTCCCACGTCACGTACGCGATGGCGCTCCCGTCAGGCGACCAGGTGGGGAAGTACTCACCGACGTCCTGCGTCGTGAGCCGCCGCGGCGCGCCGCCGGGGAGGTCCGTGACGTACAGGCGATCGAGCGCCGTGAAGGCCACGCGCCGACCGTCGGGTGACGGCACGGCGTCGCGGATCTGCTTCACGGTGAACGTTGGCACCGTGTCTACCGGATACTCGAACGACACAGCGGGCCCGACAGCCACTTCGGCGTTCACGGTGAACGGGATCTTGGTGGCGGCCGAGCCGTCCACGGGCACCCGCCAGATCTCCCCGCCGTAGGAGATCACGATCGCGCGCGAATCCGGCGTGAACGAGTAACCGGGGAGCACGTCCATGTTGGCGATGGATTCCTGCTCGTCTCGCTGAACGGGATGCGCGATCCAGCGCTCCTCGCCGCTGGCGAGCTCACGCAGCACCAGGCCGGTCTCGGCGTCGTGGCGCGAGCCGTATGCCAGCCACTTGCCGTCGGGCGAGAGCGCCGGCCGGAATGCCGAGCCGTAGCGCGACGTCATGGTGGTTCTGGTCCCCGCGTCGCGGTCGTAGACGGCCAGCTGGTACTGGGGCAACATGGCGTTGTATTGCCAGCTCCCCTGACGCTGAGCGAACCACACATACCGCGCGTCCGGCCCGAACGCCGGGCCCATCATGCGCAGGCCCCCCGGCCCGCCTGCCATCTCGAGCCCTCGTCCACCCTTCACGTGGTACAACCAGATCTTCTCGAGGCCGATGAGCGTGGATTTCGCAACGACAACGTAGTTGCCGTCCGGCGTCCATTCGGGCGACAGATACGTGACGTCCTTGCCGGTCGTCAGCGCCCGCGGCTCCCCGCCCGCCGCCGGCATCAGCCACACGTTGTCGTCGCCGCTCCGATCGGACACGAAGACGATCTGCTTGCCGTCCGGGCTGAACCGCGGCTGCATGTCATGGGCGATGCCGTGCGTGAGGCGTGACGCTGTTCCACCCGCGATGGGCACCAGGTAGAGATCACCCAGCAGATCGAACACGATCGATTGGCCGTCCGGGCTCGCGTCGAGAGAAATCCAGGTTCCCTTCGTGGTGGAGAACCGGGCCCAGCGCGCTGGCTGGAGCGGGAGGCCCTGGTCGGTCGTGTCGGCGCGTGGTGGCGCTTGCGCCGCGAGGGGCGCAGTCAGGATGACGAGGGCCGTAGCGAGGGCGAGGCACATCGGGCGTGAACGCATACAGATCACTCCAGGCTTCTCAAAACGATGCTCGCCGCGCGCGGGAACGCCGCGGCGAGGGGAAATTGAAACTATGTGCACCCCACGGGTGCGGCTACCCGGCTTTTTCTTCTTCCTTCTCTTTCGCCCGCGCCTCGATCACTTTCTGCGCCGCTTCGGGCGGCACTTCCTGATACGTGTGGAACTTCTGCCGATACGTCCCGCGGCCATGCGTGATGGAGTGGAGCTGCGTGGCGTATCGGTCCAGCTCCGCCTCGGGCACGTGCGCGCGGATCTTGGTCATCCGGCCGTCCTGCTCGGTCCCCAGAATCTGGGCCCGCCGCGAGGAGAGGTCGCCCATCACCGCGCCCAGGTACTCGTCCGGTGTCCAGGCTTCCACTTCCACGATGGGCTCGAGCAGAACCGGTCTCGCGTTCGGCGTTACGTTTCGGAACGCCAGAATGCCGGCCATCTTGAACGACATCTCGTTCGAATCCACGTCGTGGTATGACCCGTCGAACAGCTCGACCTTGAAATCCACCATGGGGTAGCCCGCCACCGGGCCGCGCCGCAGTGCTTCGACGACCCCTTTCTCCACGGCAGGGATGTACTGCCGTGGGATCACGCCTCCAACGATCTGATCCTCGAACACGAACCCTGAGCCCCGCGCGAGCGGCGCGACCCTTATCCAGCAGTCGCCGTATTGTCCGCGGCCGCCGGTCTGCTTCTTGTGCTTCCCCTGCCCCTCGGCCTTGCCCTTGATCGTTTCCCGGTATGCGATCTTGGGTTTGCCGAGCAAGGCGTGCACCCCGAATTTCCGCGCCAGCCGGCCCACAATGATTTCCAGGTGCCGCTCCCCGCGGCCCCGCATCAACGTCTGCGCCAGCTCGGCGTTGTACTCGTGATGAAAGGTCGGGTCTTCTTCATGCAGCCGCTGGAGGCCCATCGAGAGCTTGTCTTCTTCCCCCCGCTGTTTGACCTGGACAGACAGCGTGATCACGGGATCCGGGAACGGGATCTTGTGCAGCACGATGGGCGCGTTGCTGGTGGAGAGCGTGTCGTTCGTGTGCGTGTCCCGGAGCTTCGCCACCACACCGATGTCCCCCGCGTGCAGCTCCGGGACTTCGACGCGCTCCTTTCCCTGCGCCACCGACAGGTGGTTCAGCTTCTCCGTCACGCCGCGCGGCGCGTTGAACACCTCGGCGCCGTTGGCGACCTTGCCTGAGTAGACGCGGAAGAACGTCACGTCGCCCACGTGCGGCTCCGACACGGTCTTGAACACCTGGGCCACCAACGGCCCACTGTCCTTGAACTCGAGCTGCACGGCACTGGCCTCTCCCCACGTCTGGGCGTCCACCGGCTCCCGCTCGGCGGGCGAAGGAACGAGCTCTACGATCGCCGTGAGCAGCGCTCGCGTCCCGTACGTCAAGTCGCCCGCCCCGCACAGCAGCGGGAAGATCTCGCCCCGCGCGACCCCCAAGTGCATCGCCGCGGTCAGCTCGGCCGGCGCTATCTCGTCGCCTCCGAGGTAGCGCTCCAGCAGCGCGTCGTCCGTCGTGGCGATGGTCTCGATCAATTCTTGCTCGTAGCGGTCAAACTTGTCCTTCAGCTCGGGGGGCACGTCCTGCTCGTCGTACTCCCCGGTCTTCGTCCCCTTGCGGTACACCTGGCACTTCCTGGTGAGCAGGTTGACGATGCCGTGGAAGGCGGGCCCCGATCCCACGGGGATCTCGATGGGCAGCACCTTGCCCGTGACCTTCGCCTTGATGTCCTGATATACCTTCTCGAAATCCGCGTGTTCCTTGTCCATGAGCGACACGAAGAACAGCCGTGGGATGCCGCGGCGCTCCGCGTGCTCCCACACGTGCTCGGTGCCCACTTCGACACCGGCCGTGCCGCTCACGACGAGGAGCGCGGCGTCCGCTGCGTAGATCGCCGCGATCGCGTCACCGATGAAGTCGAGGTATCCGGGAGCGTCGATCAGATTGATCTTGGTCTCCATCCACTCGGCGTAAGCCAGCGCCAGGCTGATGGAGTACTGCCGTTCGATTTCGTCCGGGGTGTAGTCGGTGAGGGCCGAACCATCTTTGACCGAGCCGTGGCGCTTACTCGAGCCGGCCACGAATGCCAGCGCGTCGACCAGGGTCGTCTTGCCGCTCGCCCCATGGCCGACGACCGCGACATTCCTGATGTGCTCTCCTGTATACACGCGCACGCGCCGCACTTCCTCGTAGGGGGAAGGAGAATCTGTCGCGCCTGCACCGGCTGCCGCAACCGCACGCTCGACTCCGAGGGCGGTTCAGGCCGTGACCTTCACCAACGTCGTAATCCGCATCGTGACCCACCCATCCAACCGCTCGTCCCGTATCAGCCGAAGCGGCTGGCCATCGAGCAGCCGCGTGAGATCCACCGGCCGGCAGCCGCCCAGCGCGTCGGGAGCGATGCGGTACACCGTCATCCACGCCTGCGCGACCAACGGGTTGGGCAGTTCCAGCACGCCGAGGACGACCCGGCCTCCGGGCGCGAGAACCCGCGATACCTCGGCGAGCATGGGTCGGAGGTCGGGCTCCGGCAGCAGATCGAGCAGGAACGTGCTCAGCACGGCGTCGAATGCCGCGGCGCGGAACGGGAGGCGCAGCGCGTCAGCCCGGGCCAGCCGCGCCTGCTTGCCCTGCTGACTCACGCGAGTCCGAGCCTCGCGCAGCATCGCGCTCGAGACGTCAACGCCCACCACCTGCCATGCTCCCCGTGCCAGCTCCGCCAGGGCGGCCCCCGGCCCCACGCCGATCTCGAGCGCGCTGGACGGCGCTCCACCAACGAGCCGCTCGACGGCCCGCTCGTTGGCCTCCTCGAGCAGCGGACCCATCACCCGTCCATACACGGGGGCCAGCAGGTCGTACAGCTTCGACGGGCGCATGGCCCTAGATGATAGCCCGGCGATGAACGGACGGAAGGCGGTCTACCGCGCGTTGCTCCGTCGCCCGTGCAGGAGAAGTGCTGCGTTGCTCAACGGCCCTCGACGGCATCCCGGACCCGGTGCCAGGAGCGCACGGTGACCCAGTGCAGGCCCGCCAGCAGCACGCCCGCACCTACAACGTCTGCGACGACCAGCGGGACACTGCTCTCCGGTCGCATGACCCCGGACACAAGGCCTCCACTCACACCGGCCACGGCGAACGGCCAGTACGGCAGCCGGTGGGCCGGTCCATCCCACAGCTGCCGCGCTCGCAGCAGTCCCACCAGCACGGCCGCGTAGCCGGCGGCCGCGAGTGCCACGCGAGCCAGTTTGAGCCAGTTGCTCTGGAGCGCGAGCCCAACGAGCGCCAGCAGGAGAATCGCCGCCCCAACCGCGAGACTCGCCGCCACCATGCGTGAACCCGGGGGTTCCGCCACAGTCTACAGCCGCTCCAGGCGATCTCGGGTACGCTCGTTCCTCACGTTGCCGGTGTTGAGTGTCGAGGCGGGTTCGAACAGGAGCACATGCACCTCCTCATCGGCGGTGGGAAGATGCTCGACTCCGCGCGGCACGATGATGAACTCGCCCGGCCCAACCGTGACCTCGCGGTCACGGAAGCCCATGCGCAGGCGCCCTTGCAGCACGAGGAACAGCTCGTCCTCACGCTCGTGGTGGTGCCATACGAATTCGCCCATGAACTTGACCAGCTTGACGTACTGGCCGTTGAGCTCGCCCACGACACGGGGGTTCCAATGGTCACGGATCAAGCTGAGCTTAGACTCGAGATTGACGGCTTCCACTCGTGGCCTCCTTTGAGGCGCTCAGGGGGTCGCGGCGACTCGCTCCGAATAGAGCGCCTTGAACCGCTCCGCCAGCGCGCGCTGCCGCTGGCGCAGCGTCTCAATCAGCTCGGCGCGGGACCGCAGGGTGAGAAAGCGCCTGGCGTCAATCCACGCCCCGCGCCAGCGTTCGCGGACGCGAATTCCGGTCATTCCGATCACGGGAGCGCCGACCAACACGAGTGCGGCGGCGGGCACCCCCTTCCAGGCGGCGGCCATCGCGCTGAGCAGGACAACCCACGGGGCGTAGATCCCGAGCCCGAGCAGCAGCTTCCAGGTGGATCGCGTGTCGATGTTGAGACGCAAGCGGCTTACGATCCCCCGCGTGATCTGGTACGGCACGAGAAAGAGCAGGAAGCCTGCGATGGCGATCGCCAGGGCGAGCGGCATGGCGAGGTGAAACCGGCGCGCGGTCCACGCGACACCCGTCCGCACGTCGGTGGGATAGCGGAGTGAGGCCGGCGTGAGCCGGAGCCTCGCGAGCCGCCTGAGGTGCGCACGCACGTCCCGCACCAGGTCGCTCCAGCGCGGATCCGGATTGCGCCGCAGGTCGGCGAGAATGCGGGTGGTCACCTCCAGTCGTTCCACGCGCGTCACCGGGTCGGCAGCGGCGCCCCACTCGGCGTTCCAGATATCCACGGCGCCTTCCACGAGCGGTTGATCTTCCCAGCGCTCCAGGTTGAGCGTCACCTGCCGGAGCGCAGCACCGATCCGCTCCGTGACGGCCCGCACTGCCTCTTGGTCCGCGAGTCCTCCGCCGGCGACGTCCGCCCATGGCACTGCGGCGCCCACGATGGCGATCGCGCTGGAGCGAAAAACGTCTTTCTGGCGAAACACGAGCCCAACGGGAACGATCGGCACGGTGACGCCATGCGCCTCCAGCGTACCGAGCACGATGCGCGCGGCCCCGGTTCGGAGCTCGGAGAGCGAGGGCTCGCTGTGGCTCTTGCCCTCGGGGAAGATGCCCACGGCCGCGCCCCGGGCCAGCTCACCATACACGGCGCGGAACATGTCGCGGTTCCGGTCCATGAGCGTCGGGTCGTCCGAGCGGCGATAGACGGGAATGGCCCCGACTGCCCGCATCATCCAGCCGGTCTTGGGGTCGGTAAACAGCGGGGCCTTGGCGAGAAACCGAACCGGCCGCCGCGCGGCGGCGCACACGACGATCGGGTCAATGAGCGAATTCGGATGATTGGCGACCAGCAGCACGGGCCCCGACGGCGAGACCTGCTCGCCCGCGATCTTCAGCCGGTAGTAGAC
>JACQHC010000030.1 GCA_016199245.1 Gemmatimonadota bacterium
GCCGAACATCGTCAAGCGGCCCGGTAAGAGCACCGCTTGGTCAATCGCGGCGTAGGGAGCGGATCCAAGTAGTCCAACCGACAGCGATTAATGGGAGCCCAATCGGCGCTCCAGCTCCCGGCGCCGCGCGGCCACCGCCGTTGCCGTGTGGGTGAGATGCCACGCGATGTCCCGCACCAGGCTCGAGGGCGGCAGCTCCGGCCGGGGCTCGTTCGCGATGGCACGAAACGCCCGCGCAGCCGCCCGAAACTCGCCGCGATCGAACAACACCTGCGTCTCGGGTGAGCGGATCCCGCCCGCCTCGATGTAGCGGCGCGCCAGCGCGAGCGCCTCGTCCAGCCGGCCCTGTTGGCGACGAATGATGGTCAGCCACCACACCCCACGATTCTGCAGGTCCACCTCGGGCCGCGCCGCCTCCTGGGTGAAGTAGGCCGCCGTGACGTCCCAGTCCTGCGCGTGGATCGCGATGAACGCCCGGACGAGAGCCGCCCGCTCGGGCGCGTCGAGCGTTGCCGCCACGCGCTCGGCCGCATACGCGTCCTCGGCACGATCGGTGTACATCAGCGCGTCGGCCAGTGAGAACCTGGCGTCCGCATAGCGGGGAGCCTGCCTCGTGTAGTCCCGTGCGATCCGGATGGATGCCTCGATCGAGTCCGTCATCTGAAGCGCGATGATCCTTCCGTCCACGGCTTCGCACGCCAGACATCGCTCGCCCGCTCGCGCGGCGGCGAGTCCATCCCGGTCGAGCTCCTGAGCGCGGCCAAACGCATCGGCCGCGGCCAGGAACAGCCCGTCCCACTGGAGCACCGTGCCCAGCTGAAGGAAGGCCTCGGAGTCGGTGGGATAGCGGGTCGCGAGCGACTCCGCCAGCGCGAGGCGTCGGGTCACATGGCCCGGCTGGAATCAGAAAGAGGCCGAAGTGCCGGCCGCCGCGCTCGGAGCCACGAGTGTCTTGGCCGAAGCCGGGTAGGCCGCCGCCAGACTTGGAGGGACTCGCTCGTAGCCAGGACCGGCCCGGCCCTGACTTGAAATGCCTCGCTCGACGCTTGGAGTGGGGCACTTGAAGCTTGAAGTGACACACTCGAAGCTTGAAGTGACGCATTTGAAGGTCTGGGCGCGTCGCCCGAAGGCTCGGATGAGCCATTCCAAGCTTCGACCAGGGCATTTGAAGCCGCGGACCGGGCGGCGGAAGCTTCGCGCGAGCCGGACGAAGCTTCGAGTGGCCCACTCCAAGCTTCAGGTGATGCACTCGAAGCGTCGAGTGGGGCAGTTGAAGCTTGAAGTGGGGCATTCCAAGCTTCAAGTAAGGCACTCCAAAGCGGCCCCGGAGCGCCTAACGGCGGTACCGGCAAGGATTTACGGCCGTGGCTACCCGTGAGTCGCCCGCGTCAGCAGCAACCCCGCTCCCGCCGCCGCGATCGGCGCGTGTGAGGCTTCCGAACGTGATTTGGGGCTTCGCCGTTCGAGGTGACAGGCGATTGCACCTGGCAGCTGCGCTCGGTGTTCGTTGCCAGGAACTTCTCGACCACCTGGGCGACGACGCGCCGGACCAGGGCCAAACGATGCGCGAGCATCGGGACTTGACCCCACTGACCTGGGGCGAGGTGTTTCACAACAAGATCGTCGTGAGCGAGCCGGCCATGCGCATGATCAGGGAGCGGCGTGGCCATGGCTGAGTCACGGCCCAAGCGGAGATGGGGACGGGCGGCGACACCCGTCAAGGACCTGTCGGATCCGTACCACGAACTCCGCAACGGTCCAGGGTTTGTGTACGAACGGAACGTCCGGATCGACGTGCACAGACCCCTGCACGTCGCGCTCCGAGTAGCCGCTCGTGAAGACCACGGGCACGGACTTCTCCTCCCGCCGCAGCGTGTCATACACCTGGCGCCCTCCGAGCTTCGGCATGACCAAATCGGTGATCACCAGGTCGATCTCGCCTTCGTGGGCGCGGAATAGCTCGAGCGCCTCTTCGCCGTCAGCAGCGAGCAGCACCGTGTAACCGTACTGCTCGAGCATCCGCCGCGTGGCGCGACGAATGCTGGCCTCATCCTCGGCCACGAGGATCGTCTCGGTCCCTCGCGGCAGCACGCGGGCCGCTTCAGGGTGGACACCGGCGGCCTCAGAGTGCGTCGCGAGCGGGAAGTAGATCTTCACCGTCGTCCCCTGACCAGGCTCGCTATATACGTGCACTAATCCGCCGTGCTGCTTCACGAGGCCGTAGATCATTGCCATCCCCAGCCCGCTTCCCGCGCCGCGCGGCTTGGTCGTGAAGAAGGGCTCGAAGACGCGCTCGCGGGTCGCGGCGTCCATCCCAGTCCCGGTGTCGCTCACCGTCATGCACGCGTAGCGCCCGGGCAGAACCCAAGGGTGCGTCCCATGATACCCCTCATCCAGCACCGTGCACTGTATCGCGATACGCAGCACCCCGCCGTTGGGCATGGCGTCTCTGGCGTTGGTAGCGAGGTTGAGGAGAATCTGCTCCACCGCGGTGGGGTCCGCCTGTACCACAACCGATTCCTGCGAGGCCAATTCGACTGCGACGGTCTCCGGCACAATTCGGCGAAGCATGGACGTCGTTTCCGAGATCAGCTGGCCGAGGTCCAGCGCTCCGAGCTGCAGCACGTCGCGGCGGCTGAACGCCAGAAGCTTCTTGATCATCGCGGTCCCGCGGCGCACCGCGGTCTGGAGCTCTTCAAGATCGCCGCGCAGCTGCCGCAGTTCCGGCGGAAGCAAGCTGAGCACGAAATCCGTATTCACGGAGGCAACGGTGAGGATGTTGTTCAGATCGTGGGCGATGCCCGCGGTGAGTTGGCCGACTGCTTCCATCTTCTGGGCCTGGCGAAGCTGGGCCTCGAGGCGGGAGCGCGCGGTCACGTCCTCTGCGACCATCTCGAAGCACTCCACCTCGCCCAGGGTGTTGCGCACCGCGCGGCCGCTTAAGTGCACGGCGATCGGCGTCCCATCCTTCCGCTTCCACTGAACCTCCACGCCCGCGAAACGCTCTGCTCCGCAGTACTGCTTAATGAGCTGCGCTCGGACGCCGGCGTCGGCGTACACATCGTGCGCCATGTCCACGCCCAGGAGCTCCTGCGCGGAACCGTAGCCCAACATGCGCACCATGGCGGGGTTCACGGTGAGGAACTTCCCGGTGACGCTGGAGCGATAGATTCCGTGGAGCGCCCCGTCGATGAGCGACCGGTAGCTGTCGTCGGCGGAACGCGGCGCGGTGAGGGGCTTCCGCCGCCCGGCTGGCTCAGACCAACTGTCAGTCGTGCGGACCGTATGACCGCTGATGCCCTTAGATGCCGTCGTCCTGCGCATAACCACTGGCTGCACTCCACGGTTTGGGGGCCGGAGGCCCACTCCAGTCATTCGCCGGAATTCGAATCAGGCAACTGCCAGGCCAGACCAGGCATCCTGTCGTAATCTGTTGCTTGGTAACAGCTTATACCGATCTTGCCCGTGGGGGAGATTGGTCTGTCTTGAACCGGCGAGCTCAAAACGATCCAGATATACCAGTCGGGCGGCGCACCGCATCGGTCGTCCCATGGTGGCTGTTTCATGGGCTCTCCGGCGGACGGCCTTGTGCGACGGTGGGTGTGACTGCTGATCAGTGAGCGGTGATGCCCCAAGGGGAATTAGCGGCACTTGCAGGAGAACGCGAGCAGGTACTTGTGCCGGCAGCCGCCACAGCGCACCCGGGCGAAGCCGTGCTCTAGGATGCCGCAAGCCAGGAACTTCTCGACCACCTGGGCGACGACGCGCCGCCAGGGCCCCCAGTGGGGCGGGAACCGCTCCTCGTAGATCGTGGCGAAGGGCTGGAAC
>JACQHC010000026.1 GCA_016199245.1 Gemmatimonadota bacterium
ACGTTCAACGGGGGCGAGTCGTGGTCCGGCATCATGAACCAGCCCACGGCGCAGCTCTATCACGTGGCGGCGGACAACAGCGTTCCGTACCGACTGTACGCGGCGCAGCAGGACAACACGACGATCAGCGTGCCGAGCCGGTCGGACTATGGAATCATCACGCTGGAGAACTGGTACACGGTGGGCGGTGGCGAGGACGGGTATGTGGCGCCGCGCATCGACGACGCGAACATCATATACGCGGCCGACCACCACTGGGTCACCCGGTACGACCACCGCACGAAGCAGATCCGTGACATCTCGCCAAACCCGGAGACGAACTACGGATGGGGCGCGGCCGACCAGAAGTATCGGTTCTGGTGGACGTTCCCGGTCATGACGTCACCCCACGATCCCAACGTGTTGTACGTCACGTCCCAGTACGTGCACAGGACGACAAACGAAGGGCAGAGCTGGGACGTGATCAGCCCGGACTTGACGCGCGCCGACCCGAAGACGCTGGAGCGCACGCCGACGTACGAGCATCCGGAGCCCGGAGAGTACTGGGGTCCAATCACGCGCGAGGCATACGGGCCGGAGTGGTACGCGACGATCTTCGCATTCGCCGAGTCGCCGGCGCAGGCGGGGGTGCTGTGGGCCGGTTCGGACGACGGCTACATCCACGTGTCGAAGGACGCTGGAAAGAACTGGACCAAGGTGAACATCCCGGATCTTCCGGAGTTCGCGCTGATCAGTATCATCGATCCCTCGCGTCACGATCCGGCCAGAGCGTACGTGGCGGCGACGCGCTACAAGCTGGGGGACATGAAGCCATACCTGTACATGACGCGCGACTTCGGGGCGACGTGGACGAAGATCACGAACGGGATCCCGGACAACGATTTCACGCGGGTGATTCGGGAGGACCCGGAGCGTGAGGGGCTGCTGTATGCCGGGACGGAGCGGACCGTGTACGTGTCGTTCAACGACGGGGGTGCGTGGCAGCCGCTGAACAACAAGTTGCCTGTCGTGCCGATTCACGACCTCGTCGTGAAGAACGGGGACCTGGCCGCAGCCACGCACGGCCGGTCGTTCTGGATCCTGGACAATGTGACGCTGCTGCATCAGTTCGATGCGCAGGCTCTGGGCGACGCCCAGCACCTTTTCCAGCCCCGGCCCACCATCCGCTTCCGCGACCGCGCGAATCTGGTGGCGAGGTCCACCGCTCCGAGCGCGCCGAACCCGCCCGGCGGGGTGGTGCTTCCGTACTACTTCAAGACGAAGCCATCGGGAAGCGTGACGCTGCGGATCATGAAGGGGAGCGACGTGATTCAGACGGTCTCGAACGTACCCGCGAACGCGGGAGCGAACCGGTTCGTGTGGAACATGCGCTATCCCGGGGCGGTCGTGCTGCCCGGCGCCGTCTTCCAGGGGAGCGCCGAGGGCCCGCTCGCGCCTCCCGGGACGTACCGTGCGGAGTTGGCCGCAGGGGGCCGAACGCTCACCCAATCGTTCCAGATCCTGCGGGATCCCCGGCTCAACTACACTGATGCCGATCTGGTGGCCCAGTTCGAGTTCCTCATCCAGGCGCGCGACAAACTCACCGAGACGATGGCCCTCGTGAAGCGGATCCGTGACCTGCGCGCCGAGGCCGAGCACCTGGTGCAGAGTGCGGGCGGGCGCAAGCAGCTGCAGGACGCGCTGAAAGCGCTCAATGACCAGCTCTATCCGCTGGAGGAGCGTCTGGTGCAGTACCGGGCCCGGGCGGGCCAGGATCTCATCGCCTGGCCCACGGGTGTCGACAGCAAGCTGGCGCGCATGATGACGTTCGCCTCGATGGCCGATGCGCCGCCCACGGACGGCGACCGGGAGCTGTACGGGCGGCTCGTTCAAATCATCCAGGAGCGCGCCGAAGCGCTGTCCCGCATCCAGGAGAAGGAGTTCGCCGCCCTCGCCAGGATGGCACAGGGAGGGCGCTGAACAGCCAGGGGCCGGCACTCCGATACGGGGCGGAGCCGGCCCCCGCTCGATCCCCGCCGTCGCACTCGTCGTTCCCCCGCTGGGCAGTCTGGTGGGTGAGCGGGGCGCGGGCCACGGATGGTCGGCGAACAGTCATGCGCACTGCGCACGTCACACAGGGAGGAATAGCAATGAGACGTTCACGATGTCGGAGCACGGCGGTGTGGGGCTTCGCCGTCGCGACTCTGACTTTCCCGCTCGGACAGCTCGTGGCCCAGCAACAGCCCCACCGCGACGGTCTGGGCAACATCACGTTCGCCTTGGCCGGCGACGCGATCATCACCAGGAAACTCTCCGTCTACAGCGAGCCGGAGTTCCTGGAGGTGCGGGACCTCATGCGCAACGCCACGGCGGCGTTCGTCAACGCGGAGATGCTCTTCCTGGACTACGACGAGCCGGACGTCATCCCCGCGTCCCAGAGCGGTGGCACGTACATGCGGGCCCAGCCCGAGCTGCTCGAGGATCTGAAGTGGATGGGTGTGGACCTGGTCAGCACCGCCAATAACCACTCCCTCGACTACAGCTTCGGCGGCCTGCGCTCCAACATCAAGTGGCTCGACGAGGCGGGGCTGGTCTTCGCGGGAACGGGGGAGAACCTGGCGGAGGCGCGCGCTCCCCACTACCTGGAGACCCCGGGGGGACGGGTCGCGCTCATCGCCGTGTCCTCGTCGTTCGCTGACTTCAATCGCGCCGGGCCTCAGCGCAAGGACATGCGGGGACGCCCCGGGCTCAGCCATCTGAGGGTCGAGACGACGTACCACCTACCGAACGATCGCTTTGAGCAGCTCCGCCAGCTGCGGTCGGACATGGGACTTCCCGGAGGCGCTGGTAGCGGAGACCAGCTTCAGATGCTCGGAGCGACGTTCCGCAGGGCCGACTCCCTCCGGGTGACGACCGTGGTGAACGCGCAGGACCTGGAGGAGATCACAGCGCAGGTCCGGGACGCGAAGCGCCAGGCGAACTGGGCGATCGTTTCGAGTCACACACACCAGGGAGGGGAGAACGCGGCGGATTTCCTGGTGCAGTTCGCCCACGCCGTGATCGATGCGGGCGCCGACGCGTTCGTCGGACACGGCCCGCACGTGCTGCGCGCCGTCGAGATCTACAAGGGGAAGCCGATCTTCTACTCCCTCGGCGATTTCCTCATGCAGAACGAGACCGTCGAGCTCCAGCCCTGGGAGAACTACAACGGTGTGAGATTGGGGAGCGACGCCCTCCCTGGGGAGTTCTACTCCGCCCGCAACGAGCAGGGCGGCGGCAGCTTCCCGGCACAGGCGAGGTACTGGGAGGCGTTCGTGGCGGTTCCACAGTTCCGGAGTGGTCGGTTGGCACAGGTTGACTTGTACCCCATCACGCTCGGCTTCGGGCTGGACCGCCCCCAGCGGGGCCGTCCGCTGGCCGCGAAGGGGGAGCTGGCCCGCAAGATCATCACCAAGACGCAGGAGCTGTCGAAGCCGTTCGGCACCGTTATCACCTTTGAGAACGGCATCGGTGTGATTCGCATCGGGGGCGGCTCCTGACCGCCTGACGTGGGCTGAGCCGCCTAGCTCGGCGACGGAGAGGGGGCGGCCACTATCGTTCTCCTCCCGCGGTGAAGATGGCTTGCCTCGCGGGCGCTTCGGTCATGTAACCGAAGGGCATAAGGTTCGCAGCCGGAGGTGATCGTGCAGATGTACCGGGTGCTCGGCCTCATCACTGATCTCACCCATCCGGACGGAGTGCGCGGTCGTCGCGGCGGCTCCAACTCGCTCACCGGCGGACGGTGCCCATGAGCAGCCGCGTCGCCCTGGTTCTATCCGCCCTCCTGGTGGGAGCGACCCCTTGCCTCACCGCTCGACCGCTCCGGCAGATTTCGGCGGCGGACACGATGAATCCCGCGTCGCGACCCGCTTCCCGCCGGAGCGCTGATGGGCGCCTGGCGGTTCGCGCCGCGCAGGCCGGGCGCGCCATGAAAGTCGACGGGGTCCCGGACGAGCCCGAGTGGCAAGTGGCCGAGGCCGTGAGCGGCTTCGTACAGATGGAGCCCCGCCAGGGCGAGCCGGCCACGGAGAGAACCGTAGTGCGGGTCCTTTACGACCGCGAGAACCTGTACATTGCAGCCCACTGCTACGACAGCCAGCCGGACGCTCTGGTGGTGAATGACCTCCGGCAGGATTTCAACCCCGACAATCAGGACACGTTTCAAGTCATCCTCGACACCTTCGGGGACCGGCGGAACGGGTATGTCTTCATCGTCAACCCTGCGGGAGCGAAGGCCGATTGGCAGGTGGCGAACGAAGGGCGCGAGGTCAACACGAGTTGGGAGGCCCCCTGGTCCGCCAGCGCGCGTCGCGTCACCGATGGATGGACGGCCGAGATCGCCATCCCGTTCCGGGCGCTCCGGTTCGACCAGAGGAGTGGAGGTGTGTGGGGAGTCAACTTCGCGCGCAGCATCCGCCGCAAGAACGAGGAGGCGTTCTGGTCGCCGATTCCCCGAGCCTACAGCATCGCGCGTCTCTCCGTTGCAGGGAACCTCGAGGAGCTCCCGATGTCGGGAGGCGGACGTGACCTGCGGTTGAAGCCCTACGTCGCGGGCAGCACCGTCCGGGAGACCGGAGCAGCCGGCTTCTCGACGAACTCGGCGGTCGGACTGGACGTCAAGTACGGACTCACGAAGGCCCTGACGCTGGACGTCACGGTGAACCCGGAGTTCGCCCAGGCAGAAGCCGACGTGCAGCAGGTGAACCTGACGCAGTTCAGCCAGTTCTTCCCCGAGAAGCGGGACTTCTTCCTGGAGAATTCCGGCCTCTTCTACGTGGGCGACGCGGCCCGGCGGAGCAGCCGCACCATCGAGCCGAGGGCGGACACCGACTTGCTCCTCTTCTTCAGTCGCCGCATCGGCCTCACATCCAGAGGGTTCCCGGTTCCCATCGACGGCGGTCTTCGCCTCACGGGAGAGGCGCCCGGCGGACTGCTCGTCGGCGCCCTCGCCATGCGGACCCGGACCCTGGATAACGTTCCCGGAAGCGATTACGCGGTGATCCGCCTCCGGAAGAACATCCTGAGCGGCGGGGACGTGGGCGGCATCTTCATGACACGGCAGGCGGTTCAAGAGAGCGGCAACTACAATCGCGTCTACGGCATGGACTCGAACGTCCGCTTCTTCGGCGATGTTGACTGGAACTCCTACGTCATCCGGACCGAGACACCTGGAGTCTCAAGCGGTCAATATGCGTTTCGTACCACCGTCATGCGGGAGGGGACCTTCTTCCACTGGAAGGCCGGGCTCATGTCCATCGGCGAAAACTTCACTGACGAGCTCGGCTTCTACAACCGGGTGGGCGTCCGGAAGTGGCTGCTGGACACCGGGCTGCGCCCCCGGGCCAGGAGCTTGCAGCGCAAGGGAATCCGCGAGATCCATCCGCACGTCGTGTGGAGCTACTTCCAGGATCAAGCCGGCCAAATGGTGGCCAAGCGGTTCCACAACGGCAACACGTTCTTCTTCAACGACGGCGGCTCGCTCCAGATCGCCGCCAACATGTCCTCCGATCTGCTCGACGAGCCGTTCCGGATCCACCGGGACTATCCCCCGATCCCGGTGGGCAGCTACGACTGGACGGAGTATCAGGTGACCTACAACTCGGACCCGAGTCGTGTCGTCGCGGCCAACCTCGATCTCACCGGGGGAGAATTGTGGACCGGAATCCAGCGTACGGTGCGGGCCAGCCTCGTCGTCCAGCCGTCGTACCGGCTCCGGACGTCGCTCGGCCTGTCGCGCACGGCTGCCTCCCTCGAGCTGCCAGACGTGGACTTCGTGAAGTCGCTGTGGACGTTCCGCGCCAGCTACTCCTTCAGCACCACTATGTTCGTCGATGCGCTGACGCAGTACGACCCGGAGCAGCGACTGTTCAACGCGAATGTCCGTTTCGACCTGATCCACCACCCCCTGAGCGACCTCTTCATCGTGTTCAACGAGCAACGCTTCATGACGGACGAGGGGATTGCACCGGGACGCAGCCTCATCATCAAGCTCACTCACATGATGGCGTTCTAGCCACTCCCTCCACAGCGGATTCCGCAACGGTCTTCGGTCAAAGAGGCACCATGAGATTCCTCAAGTATCCGGTGGCCTTCGCCCTGTGGTTCGTGTGGGTTGTCGCGTCGGCTGGCCTCGTCGTCTACGGCCGGAAGCTCCACCGGATCGAGCGAGCCAGCGCGCTGTACTGGGACGGGTCGACCGACGGCGCCATCGCGGCGTTCCGAGATCTCGAGCAGGAGTTCCGGCGCCACAGTTGGCTGGCTCGGCTCGTTTCCGGCGACCGCGATCGCGTACTCCACAACTATCTGAGGCTGCTGTACCTGCGGGAGGACTACGACAGCGTCATCGTCCACGGGGAGGCCGCCCTGCTCGATCGTGATGGGGCGGCGCCTCTGGTAAGGTACTGGCTGGGAAACGCCTACTATCGGAAGGCTGTCTCGGGCGAGGTCGAGGAGGAAGACGCGCTCGCGTGGCTGCGGCGGGCGGGCGAGCAGTACCGGGCGGCGGTCATCGATGCGTCAGGTGATTGGGATGTGAAGTACAACCACGAGCTGGTCCAGACGATGCTCCGCAAGCTCGACAAACAGCCACCGCAGCGTGTCTTCGAGGTCCTTCGGCCCCAGGACAAGCCGAGCCCTCGACCTCCAACACGAAAGATCGGGTAGTGGGGGGCGCGGTCCCGTTGCTGAGGGCCATGGAGTTCCTTCGACCGCAGGACCTCTGGCTGCTGGCGCTGCTTCCGGTCGTGCTCGTGCTGTTGCGGATTTCGGCCCGACACAAGGCCCGGGCCCGCGAGCAGTTCGCCGACTTCCCGAAGGTGGCGCGCGTGTCCAGCGTCACCACCCCGCGATCCGAAGCTGTGCGATTGGTTTTCCTCTTGGGAGCGCTCGCCGCGTTGATCCTGGCCTTGGGCCGGCCGCGGTCGGACGTGGAGCTCAGGAAGCCGGTGTACCGCAAGCAGGATGTCGTGCTGATCCTGGATGAGTCGCTGTCGATGCAGGCGACCGATGTCCACCCGTCGCGCAAGGAACGCGCCAAGGAAGAAGTCCGAAACTTCATCCTGAACCGCGGGCCGCTCGTCGACCGGATCGGGTTGGTGACGTTCTCGAGCACGAGCGTGATCCTCTCGTATCTGACGTCCGATGCCGAGAACATCCTGTTCTATCTGGACTACATGGAACTGGCCCAGGACATCTCCTACGGGACGAATATCGGGACCGCCCTGAGCAGCGCTCTGGCGCTCATCGACAAAGAGGCCCAGGTCGCCGCCCAGGCTGGCCGCGACGATCCGAACCAGAAGATCTTCCTTCTGTTGGCCGACGGGGAAGATCACGGCGAGGAGCTGGACTACGCCGTCGGCAAGACCGTCACGGCCGGCATCCCCGTCTACGCCGTGGGAATCGGCTCGGAACGCGACGCGCCCATCCCCATGCAGACACCGGACTCGCAGTACCTGCTTCGTGACGACAGGGGTGCGCTGGTCTCGGCGCGCTTCGACGAGTCCACACTCCAGTCGATCGCACAGGCCACCGGCGGCCGCTACTATCGCTCCCACACCGGGGCGGAGCTGGCCCGTGTCATGGCAGACTTATTGGAGAGTCGGCGCGAGGTGCTGGAACATGAGACCGTGGTCGAGCGTGTGGATCTGTACCCCCAGCTGCTGGCGGGCGCCGGGATCCTGCTGGTCACGTTGATGCTGATCTGACAGGCTGGAGGAAGGCGGCATGGCGCACACTGAGCTGCTCCACGAGGAGGCCTTCGGACTGGTCAACCAGTTCGAGCGGGAGATCTCCAAGGTCATCGTGGGCCAGGAGTGGCTCATCAAAGGCCTTCTGCTCGGGCTGTTCGCGGACATCCCCTACTCGTTCGACGGGGGCGAAGACCGTCAGGGCCGGGGAGGCTGCGGCCATCTTCTCCTCGAGGGAGTGCCCGGAGTGGCCAAGACGCTCGCCGTGGTCACGTTGGCCCACACGATCCAGGCCCGCTTTCAGAGAATGCAGCTCACGCCGGATCTGCTGCCGGCCGACGTGGTTGGCACTCGCATCTATGATCTCCAGGCCGGCGGCTTCAAGGTGCAGAAGGGGCCGATCTTCTCGAACATCGTTCTGGCCGACGAAATCAACCGCGCCACGCCGAAGACGCAGTCCGCGCTCCTGGAAGCCATGCAGGAGCGGCAAGTCACCATCGGGGACGAGACCTTCCGGCTGGACGATCCTTTCTGGGTGCTGGCGACGCAGAACCCAATCGAACAGGAGGGGGTCTACCTTCTGCCCGAAGCGCAGATCGACCGTTTCGCCATGATGATCCGGGTGGACTATCCGACGCACGCCGAGGAGCGGGCGATGCTCGACATCGATCTGATCGGTGCGGGCGTGTCCCCGGTCATCACGCCCCAGGATGTCGTCCGGATCCGGCGGCGCACGCGGGAGGTCTACGTCGACGACAAGGTCAAGGAGTATGTCGTCCGGATCGGGCGTGCCACCCGCGACCCCAGTTTGTGTGGGCGGCCCCAGCTGAAGCAGTACATCATGGTCGGCGCATCCCCGCGGTCGTACCAGCACCTGTTGGCGCTGTCGCGTACCAGGGCGTTCCTCAGCGGCCGGGACTACGTGACGCCAGCGGACGTGAAACGACTGGCCCCGGATGTGCTCCAGCATCGACTGGTGCGCACCGTTCGAGCCGAGGCCGAGGAGATCACGTCCCGCGAGATGGTGCTGGATATTCTTCGACACACGCCGACGCCGTGACCGCTGTGTTCGCACCCGCAGCCCGCCCCCCGGTCACGTCATCGATCGGCTCCTCGCCCTCCGGGCGGAGGATCCCTGACGAGTTGGTGCAGGAGCTCAGGTATGTAGAGATCTACACGCAACGGAAGATCGCGAGCAGGTTGATCGGCTCCTATACTAGCCCGTTCAAGGGCGTCGGGTTCGACTTCTGGGAGCACCGGCGCTACGAGCCGGGCGAAGACGTCCGGCGCATCGACTGGAACGCCACAGCGCGTCTCGGCCAGATCCACGTGAAGCTGTGTCACGCCGAGCGTGAGCTGAACGCGGTTCTGGTGATGGATCTGTCGCGTTCCATGGAGTTCACGTCGCAGCGTCTGACGAAGCGGGAGCTGTCGCTCCGCGTGGCCGCGTGCCTGGCGTTCTCCGCGGTCGCCGATCAGATGCATCTCGGGATGCTCGCCTTCACCGACCAGGTGGAAGCCTACTTCCCGCCTCGGCAGGGACGACGCCAGGCGTGGCGGATCCTGCAGTACCTCTGGGAGGCCCAGCCCCGCTCCGCTGGCACCGAACTGGGCGCCCCCATCCAGTTCCTCACGCAACGGTTGCGCAAGACGACGCTCCTCTTCCTGGTGAGCGACTTCCTCCAGCATGATGTCGCGAGGCTGGCGGACTTCCAGTTGCTGGGGCACCGTCACGACCTGGTTCCCATCGTCGTCCAGGATCCGCTGGAGGAAGCGCTCTTGAAGGCGCGGGGCTACGTCAGGCTCCGCGACCTGGAGTCGGGAGTGGAGCGTGTAATCAGCCTGAGCGCCCAGAACCGCCGGGAGTACGCCCAGGAAGTGACGCGGCGCAGGGAAGAGCTGATCCGCCACTTCTACACGCTGGGCCTGGACCACGTGTACCTTCGCGTCGGAGACTCGTTCGTCGACCCCCTGATTCGCATGTTCTCATCGCGCAAGAGGCAGCAGAGGTGACACGCACGCCCCTCCTCACGTTGGTGCTCCTGCTCCCGGCCTGGGCGCAGGACGCGGCGCCAGCCAGCGACGCGCTCGCCGTCGAGACGTGGGTCAGCCAGTCCGCGGTGTGGCCGGGCGATGAGCTCGAGTATTCAGTCCGCCTGGTGGCCGGCCCCCGCGTCCAGTTCGAAGAGGGGAGTCTGGACCGATGGAGCGTCCCGTGGGCTCCGTTCCGTCTCGTGGGCTTCAAGCAGCTCCGGGGGGTGCGGCCCGACGGGAGCACGGTCGTGACGCTGAGCTATCGCCTCGTCGCCCTGGACTTGCCGGAGCAGGGGTGGGCCGCGATCCCGACGCTCCGGTTTCCGTACGTCCGAAGGCCCGAGGGGCCCACGGCCCGGACGGATTTCCCCATGGAGGAGAAGGTGGTGGACGGGCCGCGCATCGTGTTCCGGAGCATGCTGGCAGGCGCGGTGGAGGAGGCGACGATCCGCGACGGCAAGGAACTGGAGGACGTGCCCGTA
>JACQHC010000004.1 GCA_016199245.1 Gemmatimonadota bacterium
CCTCCCCCTCCCCCTGGCCCTCCCCTTCCAGCCCTTCGCGGTCGGATGTCATCGCGTTCCTCCGGGGACCGGCGCGTTCCTGGTCCCTTCGCTCATGAGCGCCTCCACGTCGGCAGCCCGACGCGGCGCCGCGGCCGACAGCAGCTCATAACCGTCGGCGGTCACCAAAATGTCGTCCTCGATCCGCACACCCAGTTGCTCGTGTGGAATGTAGATCCCAGGCTCCACCGTGAGCACCATGCCCGGCTCCAGCGGCATGCGGTAATCGCCCACATCGTGCACGCGCATTCCCAGCCAGTGGCTCAACCCGTGGACGAAGTACTCCACGCAGTTTTTCGGCGCGCACAGATCGCCCGAGTGCGTCTGCATGTACGCGCGCGCGACCTGAGTGAGCTGGCGGACTGTGACGCCCGGCCGGACGGCATCGAGCGCGGCCTGCTGGCTCGCCAGTACCAAGTCATAGACGGCCCGCTGCCGCGGCGTGAACCGTCCGCTCATGGGAATCGTGCGCGTGACGTCCGCGGTGTACTGGGCGTACTCCGCCCCGACGTCGATGACCACGAGATCCCCCTCCTGGGCACGGCGTCGGTTCACGTCATAGTGCAGCGTCGTGGCGTTGGACCCGCTGCCCACAATGGACGGGAAGCCCACGCGGTCCGCGCCGAGGTCCCGAAAGGTGTACTCGACGACGGCCTCGAGCTGGTACTCCATCATTCCCGGGCGCGCCGCCCGCATGGCGGCTTTGTGCGCCTCCGCGGTGATGGAAACGGCGCGCCGCAGCGCGGTCACCTCCGCGGCGTCCTTTACGACGCGCAGACTGTCGAGCAGGGGCTCGATGTCGCGCAGCGGCCGCCCGGCAAGCGGCGCCGGAAGCAGGGGCGCGCCGTCGGAGTAGCGCGTCAGGCCGTGCACCGGGCCTGCGACGCGCTCGGCCAGCACCTGCGTCACCGAGTCGAGCCGCGCAACGTCGTGAACGAACGGAATGCCGCTGAGCCGCACGGCGTCGGGACCCGGCCCCAGCTTCAAGCCCGTCCAGCGTTCCTGCTCCGGCTGCCGGGGAGGAAGAAAGAGGTGCGTCTCCAGCCCCGCGGGCGTGGCAGCCAGAACGAGCCAGGCGTCCGGCGTTTCCAGACCGGTGAGATAGAAGAAATCGTCGTCTTGCCGGAAGTCGCTATCCTGGAGGACCTCCGCTTCAAGGTCGCGCGACAGCGCGGCACGCACCACGACGATGCCCTGCCCCGCCCTGGTGGCAAGGCGGTCGCGGCGCGCCCGAGTTGCCGCGATGTCTACCGGGCGACCCTGCCCGGGCAGCTCCGGCACGGGGTCCAGCGCGGACTGCTGCGCGGCGGCGGACGAGCCGACGGCGAGGAGCATCACGAGCCATCGCATCATGGCCGGCATTGTAGCGCCTTGACGCACCTCCGTCGAGACCGCCAAACTAGCGCCATGAACGATGCCCCAACCGCCCCTGCCGACGCCGCGCAGCTCGAGGCACGCGTGCGCGACCTCGAGCAGGAACGCAAGCACCTGCTCGCGATCATCGAGATCCTCGAGGAGATTTCCGGGACGCTCCAGTTCGTGGACATTCTCCAGACCATCACCCGCAAGCTCGGGGAGTCGTTCGGGCTCGACCGCTGCTCGATCTTTCTCGCCGAACGGGGCGGGCGCACCGCGCGCCTCGTGGCGTCCTACGAGGACCCGAGCATCCGGAACTACGTCGTGGACCTGGAGCGGTATCCCGAGCTCAAGCGCGCGCTGCAGTCCGGCGAAACCGTGTACATCCCGGACGCATCCGCAGACCCGAACCTGAAACACATCCAGGGCACGCTCACCAACCGGCGGGTGCAGAGCATCACCGTGGTCCCCATCACGTGGAAGGGAGTGGCCATCGGCGCCATCTTCCTCCGCACCTTCCGCGACGGGTCGACGTTCTCCGAGGGCGACATTCGTTTCGCGCAGGTGATCGGCAGCCTCACGGCCAAGGCGTTGCGCAATGCGTATCGCTATGAGCGGCTCGCGGCGCGGCGCGCGCAGCGCAGCGACGGCGCGGGAAACACGGACCGGGAGCGCGTGGCGCTCGTGGGATTCCTCAGGCGCCTGCTCGAGGCGTACGCGAAGCGGGATCAGGCCACCGGGATGGACGAAGAGGTCGCCAGGTCGTCAGCGGAGGAGCTGGACCGGCTGGTGGAGATCGCCCTCACGGTGATCGCCGAGGAGGGCAAAGGCCGCTGAGCGCCGCCCGAAGCGGCGGGGCGCAGGGTCCGGCGGCGCGTGCCGCCGAGCTGCGGCGGATCCTGAACCGCGCCTCCTACGCGTACTACGTGCTTGACGCGCCGGAGATGGGCGACGCCGAGTACGACCGGCTATTCCGCGAGCTGCAACGGCTCGAAGCGGAGCGCCCCGACCTCAAGGCCCCGGATTCCCCGACGCACCGCGTCGGGGCCGAACCCGCCCAACAATTCCGCAAACATCGTCACGCCGTTCCCATGTTGTCGCTCGCCAACGCGTTCAGCGAGCAGGATCTCGCGGACTGGGAGGAGCGGAACGCGCGCATCGTCGCGGAAGTCACGTCGGCGAGCTACACGCTGGAGATCAAGATCGACGGCGCCGCGGTGAGCCTGACGTACGCGGACGGGGTGCTCGCCGTGGGCGCCACGCGCGGCAACGGGATTGAAGGTGAGGACGTCACCGCCAACCTCCGGACCGTGCTCGACCTGCCGCTCCGCCTCCAGGGCAGAGCATGGTCCTCGCTGATGGAGGTCCGCGGTGAAGTCTACTTCCCCAAGTCCCGCTTCGCGCAACTGAACAGGGAGCGGGAGGCCCGCGGCGAGCCCCCGTTCGCCAACCCCCGCAATGCGGCGGCCGGCTCGTTGCGCCAGCTGGACTCCCGCATCACGCGGGATCGGGGCCTCCGCATCTTCTGCTTCCACATCGAGGTTCCGGACGGCGATGCGCCGTTCCGCACCCAGCACGACCTGCTGCAGGGACTGCGAGCCTGGGGGTTCCCCGTCGAGCCGCATCACCGGGAGGCTCGCGACCTGGCCGACGCCAACCGCCACATCGCCGTCCTGGAGCGGATGCTGGACGGGCTCGATTACGAGGCCGACGGCGTCGTAGTCAAGGTGAACCGGCTGGCGCTGCACGCCGAGCTGGGCACCGTAGGCGACCGCGAGCCGCGCTGGGCGATCGCGCGTAAGTTCGCGCCCGAGATCGCGGTCACGCGGCTGCTGGAGATCCGCATCAACGTGGGCCGCACCGGCGCGCTCAATCCCTACGCCGTGCTCGAGCCGGTCGAGGTCACGGGCGTCACGGTGTCCAACGCCACGCTGCACAACTTCGACTTGATCGAAGCCAAGGACATCCGGGCCGGTGACTGGGTGGAAGTGACGCGGGCGGGGGAAGTGATCCCACAGGTGCTGGGCCCGGTGCGCGACCGGCCCAGAGGAAAGAAGAAATTCGAGCGCCCCAGGCGTTGCCCCGTCTGCCATGCCACGGTGGAGCAGCCGGCGGACGAAGTCATGGCCTATTGCCCCAACGTGTCCTGCCCCGGTCGCGTGCTCGAGGGCATCGTGCACTTCGCTTCCCGCGGCGCCATGGACATCCGCGGTCTGGGTTACGAACGGGTTCGGGCGCTGCTGGACGCCGGTCTCATCAAGGATGTGGCGGACTTGTACGACCGCAAGCAGTTGGACGCGATGAAGCTCCTCACGCTGGAGGGGTTCGCGGAGAAGTCCGCCGCGCAGCTGATGGCCGCGGTCGAGGCGTCGAAAGACCGTCCGCTCTCCACGGTGCTGTTCGCCCTCGGCATCCGGCACGTGGGGGCCCAGGTGGCCCGGCTCCTCGCCCGCCAGTTCGGCACGCTGGCGGCGCTGACGAACGCGACATCCGAGGCGATCGGCGCCGTCCACGGAATCGGCCCGGCCATCGCCGACGCCGTCGCGCATTTCCTCTCGGAGCCACGGAACCGCCGGCTCATCGCCCGGCTGGAGAAACTCGGCGTGAAACTCAAGGAACCCGTGAGCGCCGAAGGGGGGCTGCTGGCCGGGCAAACCTACGTGATCACCGGCACGCTCCCGTCGCTGTCGCGCACCCGGGCGACCGCGTTGATCGAGGAGGCCGGCGGCCACGTGGCGTCGTCCGTATCGAAGAGCACGACCGCGGTCGTCGCCGGCACGGATCCCGGCAGCAAGCTCGATCGGGCGCGGGCCCTCGGCGTCGCCGTCATTGACGAGGCGGAACTCTTGCGCCGCGTCACGGGAAAGCCCTAACTTCGCTCACCGACAGCCGCCCCAGCGATCCATGTCCATCGAGCTCAACGGTGACACCGTCGTCATCGGCCGGCGCGCCCTGAGCGCGCTGCGCGAGGCGTTGACGCAGGACCTCGGCGAGCAGGCCGCCGTGCGGCTCCAGGAAGCCGGCCACGCGAGCGGCGCGGAGGTGTATGAGTGTTTCGTTCGCTGGCTGACGGCCACGGCCGGCATGAGCGATCCCGGCGCCCTCGATGCGTCGGCCTTGAGCCGGGTGTTGTCGGATTTCTTCGGAGCGATCGGGTGGGGCACCGTCGTCGTCGAGCGGGTCGGGACCAGCGGCCTGGCGCTCGATACGCCGAATTGGGCGGAAGCCGATCCAGCCGCCGGGGCGCCGTTCCCCTCGTGCTATTTCTCCGCGGGCCTGCTGGGTGAATTCGTGGGACGGCTGGCCAACTGTACGATCGCGGTGCTCGAAGTGGAGTGCCGCAGCGCCAGCCACGCGCGCTGCCGCTTCCTGCTCGGAGCGCCGGCGATGCTGGACGCGGTATATCAGGCGATCAGCGAGGGGCGGGATTACGCGCCGGCGTTGAGCGCCTGACGCCGGGCGGATTCACCGGAGCGGACTCGCGCAGCCACGCGGCGTAGTCAGGCCGCATCACAAACTGCCCGTCCACCAGCACCTCCCGGTCCCACGGGAGGATGATCCTGCTCCCCGTCTCGAGCGCGTAGAAGTCCGGACTGTACGTCCCGGTCTTGAACGACACCGCCGTGCGCACCAGGGCCGGCTCGAGCCGGCGCACGGCCGAGAGGGCGAGCTTGAGCGTGTCGCCCGAGTCGCACGTCTCGTCCACGATCAATACGCGCCGCCCGCGGACGCTGGGCGGCGGCGCGGTCACCAGCGTCGGCCGCACGCCGGCGGTGGGACGCGTAACCCCCATGGACGCGAAGTCGCGCTGCAGGATGGTTGCCACCACGGCCCCGGGAATGACGCCAGCCTTGGCGATGCCGAGCACCAACTCGGGATCGAACGCGCCGACGATGCGAAACGCGAGCGCGCGACACAGCTCCCCGAAGAACGGCCAGTCCACTTCGAGGACGTCGCGCCCGCCGGGCGTCGTGGGGCGTGGAGGCAGCATGGTCCGATGATGATACCGCGCGGTGCCGGGTGTGACAACCGGCGCGCGGGCGCGTTGCCACGTCCACCGGCCATCGGTATCTTGACCACCCGTATGGGCTTCTGGGGTCGCCTCTTCGGCCGCAGCGCGCGCCCCGAGCTGAGGCCGCAGCGACTCGACTATCTGAACGAGGCGCTGGCGCTCGAGCGGCAGGGTGACTACGAAGCGGCGCTCACGTCGTACCGGCTCGCCCTGCGCGATCACCCCAACGACCCTCGCGTGCTGCAGAACATGGCCATCGCTTTCACCAAGACGAACCGGCAGGACGAAGCGATTCGATACTATCGCCGCGCGTTGGAACTGGACGGCACGCTCGCCGGCGCCCACTACGGGCTGGCCTTCCTGTTCCTGCATCGCGGAGACGCCGACCAGGCCGCCAACCACCTGCGGGCCTTCCTCGCCCGCCCGCCCCGGGGGCCGGACGCCGCCAAGTGGATCGAGCACGCCCGCTCGTCTCTCGCCTCGCTCGGCGTCTCCGAGCAGTCCTGAGTCTCTCGGCCGGAGCGCTGGTCGCGCCGGCGTGCGACACGCTGCTCGGCGATCCCGACCGCGTCATCGCGCTCGAACTCGTGGGCGGGACCAGCCGCACGATCGCCGTCGGGGATACGCTGCAACTGGTGGTCCGCGCGATCACAGCCGCTGGCGATTCCGTTCCGGATGCGCCGGTTGTGTGGAGCCTGCTCGACACGGGCGTTGTGGGGATCCGCCTGGAGTCGTTGACCGGTCGCGTGATCGGGGAGGCCCCCGACACGGGACGCGTGCGGGCGTCGTACGAGAACTTGCATAGCGATCCCGTGAAGATCACAGTGGTGACCGCCGCCCCGACCTCGCACGCCCCGGCGGCACCCGACGATGCGATCGACGGCCTTGCCCTCCAGACTCGGCGCCATGAGGCGGCCCGCCGATGAGCGTGCCCGGTACACTGACCGCGCTGTTTTTTGACGCGGTCGACCGGTACAGCACCAAGCGGGCCGCGCTGCGGTACAAGGCCGCCGGCGAGTGGCGCGACATCACGCACCAGGAGCTCGCGCGGCGCGTGCAGCACGCGGCGCTTGGTCTCCGGGAGCTGGGGGTCAATCCCGGCGATCGCGTGGCCATCCTGTCGACGAACCGCCCCGAGTGGGCCATCGCCGATTACGCGTGTCTCACGGCCCGCTGCGTGGATGTGGCCGTGTATCCGACGCTGCCGGAGAAACAGGTGGCCTACATCCTGAACGACGCCGGCGTGCGCGCTGTCTTCGTCGAGAATCAGGAGCAATTCGCCAAGGTCGCGGAGATCCGCGCCGACGTGCCGACGCTGCAGCACGTGATCACGTTCACGGAGCTGGACGACACCGCCGACGCGGAGTCGTTCCAGCACCTGGTGCAGCGCGGTGCGGCCGCCGAGGGTCGCTATCCGGGCTACCGCCCGGACGCCCTGGCAGCGGCTCCGGCAGACCTCGCGACGCTGATCTACACGTCGGGGACCACTGGGGAACCGAAGGGCGTGATGCTCACCCACGGCAACTTCTGCTCCAACGTCGCTGCCGCGCTGCGCGTCATCCGGATGAGCCCCGACGATTCCTACCTCTCCTTTCTCCCGTTGTCCCACAGCTTCGAGCGCATGGCCGGACACTACGCCATGTTCGCGGCGGGCGCCACGATTTGCTACGCGGAGAGGGGGTTCGAGACGATCGCGCAGAACCTGCTGGAAGTTCGACCGACGATCGTCATGGGCGTGCCGCACGTCTACGACAAGATCTACGCCCGCGCCGTCGAGACGGCGCTGGCGGGCGGCGCGCTGAAGCGGCGGATCTTCTTCTGGGCCCGGCGGGTCGGGAAGGAATGGGTGGATCGCACCCTGGCCGGACGACCCGTGCCCCGGAGCCTCGAGTTCAAGCGACGGCTGGCCGATCGCCTCGTGTACGCCAAGCTCCGCGCGCGCACCGGGGGCCGCGTTCGCTTTCTCGTCTCGGGCTCCGCCCCGTTGTCCCCGGAGGTCACCGCGTTTTTCTTTGCCGCCCGGCTTCCCATGCTGGAGGGATACGGGCTCACCGAAACGTCACCGATGATCGCCCTCACGTCCCTCGAGGCGCCGCGTCTCGGAGCGGTGGGGAAGCCCGTGCCCGGCGTGGAAGTCCGTATTGCCGGTGACGGAGAAGTTCTGGTGCGCGGCCCCAACGTCATGGCCGGGTATTACAACAAGCCGCAAGCCACGAGCGAGGTCCTGGACACCGACGGGTGGCTGCGCACGGGCGACATCGGCGAGCTCGATGCGGACGGCTACCTGCGGATCACGGACCGGAAGAAGGACCTCATCAAGACGGCGGGCGGCAAGTACATCGCGCCCCAGCTCGTGGAAAACCTGGCGCGCACGAGCAAGTTCGTGCTCAACGCCGTGCTGCTGGGCGATCGGAGGCCCTTCCCCATATTGCTCGTGGTCCCCAGTCCCGCGGCGCTGCGCGCCTTCGCGGCGGAGCGCGGTCTGGAAGTCGACCAGGCCGAGGCGCTCCTCTCCCAGCCGGACGTCATCGCCAAGGTGGAGCGCGAGGTGATGGTCACGATGCGCGACCTGGCGAGCTTCGAGAGGCCCAAGAAGGTCCTGCTGGTCCAGCGCGACTTCACCGTGGAGAACGGGCTGCTGACGCCCACCATGAAAGTGAAACGGCGCGCGGTGGAGCAGCAGTTCAACGAGATGATCGAGGCGGCGTACGGCAGGTAACGGAAGTCCACATCGCCCGTCATCGCCTCTCATCGCCCCTCATCGCCCGTCCTTTTTCCCCGACCCACAGCCCCTGTCCCGACGCGAGCCGCGTGATCCCCGGCGGTGCTTCCGTTTCGGCTCGTAGGACCACCAGCCGCAAACCACCGAGCAGAACGCGTGCCGCGTCCTCCAGCCACGAGGAAGTCGCGGACTCTTCACCGAGCACGACGCCCCGCGCCATGGCGCTCCTGAGCGGCACGGCGGCGCTGTGCTCGAGGAGACTCAGCGACGGAGTGACGTCCACGCCCGCCGGCGGATTGACGCCGACGAAATGCACGCCCCCCATGAGCGTGGCGAGCGACGACGCGAGCACGCACCCGGAGCCCACGAGCACGACGTAGCCCCCCGGGTTGGACAGGCTGAGCAGGGCGCGTACGGCCTCTGCCAGGCCGGCATCCATCGCACGCCACGGAGGTGCGGGCGGCGGGGCGCCGAACCGCACAATTCCCTCTGTGACCGGGTATTCACGCCGGCACACTGGGCACGCGACGGTTCCTCCGAGCACCATCCGACCCACCATGCGATCCGGCACGAGGATGAGGTGCTGCTCCTCGTGGGCGCCGGGGCATTTCAGGTGCTCGGTCAGCTCGATGAACACTCCAGGCTTCTCCGCGCGAGGGACGCCCGCGGTGAGCGAATGACCGCCGCTGTGCTAGGGAAGCTCTGCGCAAGTCGCTGCGGTAGGTCCCGAAGGCCACGTCAGTGAGCGGCGCCCGGCGTACCGGCTTGCCGGACTCGCGAACTGCAGTGGCCCGAGGGACCTACCGCGCGACTTGTGCAGAGCTTCCGTCACGATACGGTACTGGAGTGACGCGATCGGCCCACGCGAGCATCAACTCCGCCGCGAGCTGGATGTCCTCCGGAGCGGAGTCTTCGGCCGGGTTGTGACTGATCCCTCCGATGCTCGGGATGAACAGCATGCCGGCCGGGCAGAGGCGCGCAACATGTTGGGCGTCGTGGCCGGCCATGGACGGGAGGTGTTCCAGCGGCAGGTCACGCTGCCGGCAGACCTCTGCCAGGAGCCCGCTGAGCCGGGTATCCGTTGCGGTCGGAACGATGTCACTCACGGGCTCCAGGCGTAGAGCCGCTCGTTTCGAGCGGGACGGGGACGGCGGCGTACGGGCGATCAGGTCCCGCAGCCGCGTCTCGATGAGTTCGAGCGTGGCCGTATCGGCGGCGCGGAACTCCACCAGGGCCGTCGCCTCGCCGGGCACGATGTTCGCCCCGCCCGGGCGCGCGGCAATGTAGCCGCACGTGATCACGGCGCTCTCGAGGTCGCTCACCAATTCAGGCAGCTGCGCCACGGCCGCGGCGACCGGGATCAGGGCGTCCACGCGCCGGTGCATCTCCGTGGTCCCGGCGTGATTCGCCGCACCCGTCCCTACCAGCGCGAACCGGCGGATCCCCACGATCCCGGTCACCACCGCCACCCGCCGCCCGCGCTCGACCAGCCGGGCCCCTTGTTCGATGTGGCACTCGAGATACGCGGCCGGTCGCACGGGCCGCCGATAGGCGACGCAGCCGCCGGCATCCGGCACCACGTCCCGCACGGTTTTGCCCTCCGCGTCTACCGCGGCCAGATCGTCCGCCGTGCACAACCCGGCAAACACCCTGGAGCCGAACAACCCCGTGCGAAACCGGACCCCCTCTTCGTCCCGGAACACGACCAGCCCCACGCGGCACCCCGCGCGCCCGAGCCGCTCGACTACGGGCGCGGCCACCGCGACGCCGAGCGCTCCATCCAGCCAACCACCTTCGGTCACCGTATCGAGATGGCTGCCAAGCAAGACGACGGGGACGTCGGCCGCGTCGTCCTGGATCGCCGCCGGCAGCACGAACATGTTGCCGGCCGCGTCGCCGAGCCGGACGAACTCGCCGCGCGGGAACGAGTCCCACACCAGGTCGTGCGCCCGGTCCTCGAGGGATGTGTAGGCAAGCCTGGTCGAGCCGCGGCCCGGCGTCGCGGTGATCGCGCGCAGGTCCGTCAGCAGTCGCAGGACGTCCGGGCTCAGTCCGCTGACCTCGCGCCGTGCACGAGCCGGAGAAACTCGTTGCGCGTCCG
>JACQHC010000027.1 GCA_016199245.1 Gemmatimonadota bacterium
CGGTCATCCGCTTGAAGCCGCCGGCCTCGATGGCCGCATGGGTCTCATCCACCGCCCGCTGAGCGGTGCGCCCCGGACGGATGGTGCGGCGCATGATCTCACGGATGCGCACGCCGTTGTCGAACGCCCGCCGGTAGCTTGCCGGCGGCTCGGCTTCGCCCTCTCGCAAGACGTAGGCGATCCGCTTCATGTCCGTCCACTGACCCAGAAAGCCCACGCCCCAATCGATCATGAGCAGGTCGCCGCGTCTGATGACTCGATCTGTAGACGTGGCCTCAATGCCGTCCGGGCCGGTGACGTAGACCGACGGCATGTCGAACGACGACGCGAGTCCGCGCTGCAATAGCTGGTCCCACATCCACCAGGCCACATCCTCGAGCGTCGTGATGCCCGGCGTGATGATCTCGTTCGAGAACGCACGCTCTGCCAGCTCTCGTGCGATCTCCCCGGCCTCCCCCATCGCGGCGATTTCCGTCGTCGTGTGGCGCGAACGGAAGTCGGAGAAGAGTCTCTCGGCCGACACCAACCGCGCGGCCAGTGGCTGGCCGAGTGTGGTGGTGAGGTGCTGGTAGGAAGTGTGTGAAAGGCCATCTGCCAGTCCGATGTCCGTGGACATGTTCACGGCGATACGGCTGGGGTTCCGCTCCGTGACGAACCTCTTCAGCTCGGACGCCGCCCCGAACTGATCGTACACGGCGCACCGCTCGAGCGAGTAACCGCCGGCGCCGAGCACCACGCGCTCAATCCGGCTGCCACCGCGGTCGGCGAATACCCAGTACGCCCAGCCACCCACGTAACCGCCGCCCAGGTCCTGCCAGAGTGGATCGAGCAGGCCTTCGCGCATCACGATGATCCACATGTCAACGCCATTCTCCCGCATCACCTCCGGCAGAATCCGATCGAGCTTCTCGTGCCGGATCTGACAACGTCGCTCGTAGCGGCGCCGGGCTTCCTGCGGTGAGGCCGGCGCCGGGACGAACAGAGACAACGTCAGAGCGGCGAGCAAGGTGGTGTGCGGAAGAAGTGGTCTGGGCGTGGGCATTGGCGGTTGCGCGGCGCGGCGCGGGTCGAGGGCCCGGCTAGCGTATCCCTGTCGCCGGTGGCCGGCAAGGCGGAGCATCCGCTTCGCTCGTGTCTTGGGGCCGTTGCGGTTGCGAAGGACTGATTCGCGACGGGCTAGCGGGTCACCCTGGGCAATCCCTCCGGCAAGTCCGCCACCACATACGCCATCACCGCCATTGAGGCGACGCAGAGCGCCATTTCGCGCGGATCCAGTTTGTCCACCGTGTCCGCATCTGTGTGGTGGTACCAGAAGTACCTGGTGCCGTCCACGTTGAGTCCCATCACCGGCACGCCCTCTCGCGCGAGGGGACCGATGTCCGCGCCGCCACCGCCACTCGTGATCGTACCCGCCTCGATGCGGTCGAGCAGACGACCGATCTGCTGCACGGTGGCGAACGCCTGATCTGAGCCGGAGAACCCGAAGCCCTGTGGCTTGAAGACGCCGCCATCCGATTCGATGGCGAGGACGTGGTTGGGCACCTCTGTCCGGTGTTGGTCGCGGTACGCCGTGCCGCCACGGAGCCCGTTCTCCTCGTTGGTCCACAGCACCACGCGGACCGTGCGGCGCGGCCTCAGGCCCAAGCGCTGAAGCAGCCGCACGGCTTCCCACGCCGCGACACTGCCGCCGCCGTCGTCGATAGCGCCCTGGCCCACGTCCCACGAGTCAATGTGCCCTCCCATCACGACTACCTCGTCCGGTCTCTCCGTGCCGCGCAGCTCGGCCATCACGTTGCGCGACTGCACGTCCGGCAGCATGTGCGCGCTCATCTTCAGCCGGACCACGATGCGTTGCCCGCGATCCTGCATGCGCTGGAGCATCGCGGCATCTTCGACCGTGATGGCCGCATGGGGGATGCGCGGGACCGAATCGTTGTAGCTCATCCCTCCCGTGTGTGGGGTCTGCTGCGAGTACGGCGTGACGGAACGGATCAGGCTCGCTACGGCGCCCGCGCGAGATGCCGCGTCCGCCCCACGGCCACGGTACTGGACCGTCTCGCCGTAGTTGGTGAACGGGACGTTGAACAGCACGATCTTCCCGCGGGCCTCCGCTGTGCGCCGGGCAAGGTCCGCGAAGCTCGAGACGACGAGCACCTCGGCCGTGATGCCCTCGGGCGGCGTCCTGATGCTTCCGCCGAGGCCCAGCATGGGCAAACGCCTGGGGCGCGGCTCCACCAGCTCGGCTGATTCGTCGCCGCGCACCCAGTGCGGCACCATGACCGGCTCGGCCCGCACGTTTTCCAATCCGTCGCGCCGCATCTCCTCGAGAATCCAATCCAGCGCCCGCTCCAGGTTGTCGGTGCCCGAGAAGCGGGGGCCGAACCGGTCGGCCAGCTCGGCGACACGACGGTAGGCCGAGCTGTCGGAGAGGGCCGCGGTGATGATCCGGTCGGCGGCGGCATGATAACGCTGCCCGATGTCGACGGTTTGGGCGTCGAGCAGCCTCCAAGGTGTGAGTACCCCGGCCGTAACAAGTGCGGTGATCGAGCGTCTGATGTGTGGCATGTACTCCCCGTCTCAGAGATGGTCGTGTAGCGTGCATCCGGGCGGTTGGCGCGCGCACCGACCCGGCGCAACACTGCTGGAAGGTCACTGAAGGCGGGCCAAAGGTGTGTGAAACGGACCCAACAGGCCAGGGTCGGGAACGGGTGCAGGGTCGTGGGGTTGTACTACGGTGCAGAGCCGAGGCGTTGACACTTCAACACCGTGCAACCAGCCGGGAGGTAGTCATGAGCCGAGTGAGAGCTACCATAGCAGCCGCTGCCGCGGGCGTTGCGCTCTCCGCGTGCGCGCTGCTGCCCGGGCGGTCGGGCGCCCCGGACCCGGAGGAGGAGCTGGTTTCCCGGGAGATCACGCTCGAGGTGGACAACCAGAACTTCCACGACGCGACGCTGTACGCCGTCCGCGGAGGCGAGCGACGCCGGATCGGCAACGTGGGCGGGCTCCGCACCGGGGAGTTCGCTTTCGTGTGGACGGACCTCGACCTGCGTGTGGAGATCTACCTGCTGTCGGTGGGGTCCTACTACACGTCCCCGCTGATGATCGAGCCGGGAGATGAACTAAAGCTCACGGTGCTGCCCAATCTGCATCGACTCCGGCCGGGGTCGGTTTTCTAGCCAGGCGGATAGGCGGTTGGTCGGATAGGCGGATGGCGGCCCCCCGGACATCACGAACTCCGTTTGCGGTTCAACCGCCTGACCGCCCATCCGCCTAACCGCCCATCCGCCCGCCTTAACATTCGCCTGTTCCAGGGCGTATAGCCTTCAGACCACGATACGGAGATTGACCATGCGCAGTTCCCTTTTTGGCAGCGCCCTACTCGCGTTTGCCATGCCCGCTCTCGCTCAGCAGCCCGGCCCGATGATGCAGCCCCCGCCCGATCATTGGACCACGTTCGACTCGTTGACGCAGGCCGTGAGCATCACCGACGCGCAGAAGCCCGACGTCCAGAAGCACTACGATGCTCTGAACGCCGTGATGAAAAAGGCGGCAGACGAGCGCCGGGCGATGCGGGAGCAGATGATGGGCGGCGGAGGACCGCCTTCGCCGGAGCAGATGCAGGCAAGGCGGGAGAAGATGCAGGCGATGCAGGCCGAGCTGGACGGCCACTACACGGCCATCCGCGATGTGCTCACGACGGAGCAGCAGGCGAAATTCGACGCGTTGCCGAAGCCCCGGGTCGGGATGGGGCCGGGGATGGGGAGGCCGCCGGGGGAGTGAACGAGCGGGCTATGGTCGCTTGTTGGTTTGGTGATTGACGGTCACGGTGAGGAATGGTAACATTACTTCTATGGCACTCTCCAGAAAGAAAGCGACGACGATTGCCCTCGACCCGAGGCACGATCGTTTATTGACGCGTGCGGCGCGCGAGCGGGGTGTGTCGCGCTCGGAATTCATCCGCCAACAGCTCGCCCTCGTCCTGGAGCAATACCGCCGTCATCCAAAGCCGCGGAGCGCGGGGATCATCCGGGCCTTGACCGAGCGGGGCGACGAGCGCGAGCTGTTCGGTGGCCGCGGCTAGCGCCGCGGCGCTGATCTGCGACACCGGCGCACTCCTCGATTATCTCGTCGCGAGCGCGCCCGACCATCGGCTGTTTCGGGACGCGCTGCTGCGGGCGCGCACGCGGTACGTCCCGGGTCTCGTCCTCGCCGAGATGGACTACTTCCTGCGGCACGAACGTCGCGCCATGAACGCCTTCGTGCGTGATCTTGCCCGAGGCGCCTTCACTTACGCCCCGCCGGGGCTCGACCAGCTCAGGCGAGCAATGGAAGTGGACGATCGCTACGCCGATCTGGGCCTGGGGCTTGTCGATGCCTCGATCGTCGTGCTCGCCGAAGATCTCGGAATCCGGCGTCTCGCAACCCGTGACGTTCGCCACTTCGGCGCCGTCAGGTTGCGCGACGGAGCGGCGTTTGAGCTGGTGGTAGTTCCGACGAGTCCCGATCCGTCCTGACAGGTGCAGCGCAGTGGGCCCCAAGCTTGGGGCCGGGTCCAGCGTGGTTGTGCTGAAACAACACAGCCCATGAGGGACTCGCCACTTGGCTGGCTACTGCGGTCAACCTGCGTAAGTGGTTTGAGGTGATTACTTTCTTACCCTCGGCGCCGATAGCTCAACTGGCAGAGCAACTGACTCTTAATCAGTAGGTTCCAGGTTCGATTCCTGGTCGGCGCATAGACCTACCGGCTCGCAGGGTGGCGGCGCAAAGAAATCGCTGCTCACCCTTCGACAGGTCGCTCGACGGCCGAACCTATCAACGCACCGGAACCGACCGACAGTCCGGCAGGCACACAACTCTGCGCCTCGTGCCGCGCCCGAGAGTGCCTAGCTCGGAGCCTTCGTACCTGCGGTGAGGTACTTGATCTCCCGCAGCTGCAGAGCAATCACGAACAACAGGGCCACCGCAGACAGCTCCAGTAGCCGGGACGGAGCGTATCCCCGGAGGAATGTCAGCGTGAACCCCAGCATGTTCGTCAGCTTCTCCCATACGGCCAGGCCCGCCAGGACGAACGAGCCGACGAACAGGATGCGACTGATCAGGCTGATTAGCTGGCTCGTCATTGGTACCTCACTCAGTGGCGACGAATCACCCTTGCGTTGGTCCAGAAGCGGCCGGTGCTATGATTGAAGCCGACCATCCGGATCTCCCCTGCCTCATCCTGGAACCAGAGCAGGGACGCGCTCGGGGTAGTCGAGTTCTCGTTCACCGCAATCAGCCGGCCCCATGCCAGGGGGATCGAGTCCGCGTGCGCCAGCGGCTCGAAGGCGTCACGGCTTACAGTTGCCGCGCTGGGGAGTCTGGTACAGGATAGTGCGAGGAGCCCCAGAAGTACGGCGGCGGCGCTTCGTGATACCCTTCTTAGCACAGTCCCTCCTTTGCGACTGGCGAAAGGATTCGACCATATCCAACGCGCGGCACATGAGGCCCCGCGCTCGAGGGGCGATGTGATGCACTATCGATGTCAGTGCGGTCTCGTCGTCCGGCGGGTACGGCCGTTGGGCGGCGGGCTACACTCACCCCGAGCGGAGCGTGGCGTCTGTCCGCGGTGCTGTGCGGTACCACGACCATATATGGTCAAGCCCTCCCGGCGTCAATACGCCGCCGCCAGCCCGGCGGAACCCTCGGGAAATCCATCTATCCCGGCACGAAGGGCCGGCCGGGCTCGGCTCAGTGATCGTGGTCACGTTGTATGCGCCGCCAGTCGGGGGCCACCGGTACGGGCGGGGTTGGCAATCCGATTGTCTGGACGCGTGCCGGGCGCCGGGTGCAAATTGACCGAGTAGACCCCCGTCGGACGGCTCACCGGGCGATTGTCCGCCCAGGACCCGCATGCCCCGCAGGATCCTTGTGGTCGATGATGACCCCCGTATTCGCGAGTCGTTGGCGCGCGTGCTGGCGAGCGAGCACACCACGGTACGCGCTGCGGATTCCGCCGAAGAGGCGCTGGCGATCCTGGGAGAGCTGCGGCCGGAGCTGGTGATCTCAGACATCCGCATGCCCGGCCTGGACGGCCTGGCGCTCCTGCGGTTACTCAAGGAGCGCGCGCCGGACGTGGACGTGGCGCTGATGACCGCGTACGACGACCTGCCGACCGTCGCGGCTGCCATGCGGGAAGGCGCGGCCGACTTCCTCGTGAAGCCCCTCGACCTGCACCAGTTGCGCACCGTGGTGGAGAGAATCTTCGCCGACCGGCGCGCGCGGGCTCACCGCGCGGCAGGACCGGCGGCCGCGACCGGAGCGGGCGAGGGCAGCGACGAGGCCGCTCCTCGTCTCATTGGCCACGACCCCCGCATGGTCGAGATCTTCAAGCTCGTTGGCCAGCTCGCGGCGACGCGCACGAGCGTGATCATCCGGGGCGAGAGCGGGACCGGGAAGGAGCTCATTGCGCGCGCGATTCACGATACGTCGCCCGCCGCGAGCGAGCCGTTCGTCGCGGTCAACTGCACGGCCTTGCCGGTGACGCTGCTGGAGTCCGAGCTGTTCGGTCACGTACGCGGGTCGTTCACCGGTGCCACGGCCGATCGGCGCGGCCGCTTCGCGCTCGCGGGCCGCGGCACCATCTTCCTCGACGAGATCGGAGATACCACTCCGGAGTTTCAGGGTAAGCTGCTGCGGGTCCTCCAGGAGCAGGAGTACTACCCCGTGGGTGCCGAACGCGCGGAGCGCACGCAGGCGCGGGTCATGGCTGCCACGCACCGGGATTTGGAGGGGCTCATTGCGCGCGGCGAGTTCCGCGAAGATCTGTACTATCGGTTGCGGGTGGTGGAGATCCGCGTGCCACCGCTGCGCGAGCGACGCGGTGACATCCCCGAGCTGGCCGAGCATCTCATGAGCAAGGCCGCCCGCGCCGCAGGTCGCCCGCCACCATTGCTTGCACCAGAGGCCTTGGAACTGCTGCTGGCCCATGCCTGGCCCGGCAACGTGCGGGAGCTGGAGAACTGCCTGACTCGGGCCGTCGTCCTGGCAACCGGGAACGTCATTCGCCGTGAGCACCTGGCCATCGGGATGCCGGCCGCCCCCGCCCGCCTGGCGTCGTTGGACGAGGTCGAGGCCGCGCACGTTGCCCAGGTGTTGCGCGCCGTGGGCGGCAATCGGACGCGCGCGGCGGAGGTACTCGGCGTCTCGCGCCCGCGGCTGCGCCGCCTGATCGAGCGGCACGGGCTGTCGGAGCAGAATACATGACCGCGCTGTCCTTTCGCGCCCGCGTCCTGTTGCTCATGCTGGCCGTTGCCGTGTTGCCGC
>JACQHC010000032.1 GCA_016199245.1 Gemmatimonadota bacterium
CCCAGGTCCACGGGGAGGAAATCGAAGAACAGAGTCCGCTCCGTCTCCGTAGCGAGCGACACCATCTTGCCCCGGGTGTCGGGCGCGACCTTCTGATAGACGTGCTCGAGATTGGTGGTCTTCCCGCCGAGCCCCGGCCCGTAGTAGACCAGCTTGCAGTTGATCTCGCGGGATGCGTAGTTGATCATCGACATGGTCAGCCGCTCCCGCCGTCAGTTGCCGAACAGCTTGTCAATTTCGTCCTCTGCGCCTTCCAGCACGCCGCCCCGCGGCGCCGCGCCGCCGGCGGCGAACCGGCCGAACATGTCGTCGAACACCTTGCCGAGGTCCTGCACCGATTGCTTGACCCGCAGGCGCACCATGCCGACCGTGGTGCGCTGGTCGAACAGCACCACCAGGATGACCCGCCGCGCGACGTCGGCCAGGTACATCGACTCCTTTTCCCCCTGGTGAAATAGCGACGCGAACTCCGCCTCGCCGATCATCTTGGCCAGCTGGTCGTTCGCGGAGAAATCGGCCGCGGTGAGCGAGGCAAAGGCCGTGGGATCGAACGACAGTTGCTCGCCCGCGTTTGCCAGGAGCTGCCCCGCGCGATCCACCAGCAACGCGCAGCGGGCGTTCGATTCCTTGAGCAACGCGTTCAAATGCTCGACGATGCGCCGATGGTCCTCTTCGCCCAGCGACCAGGTGCTGGCACTCGTTTCCGCCATCGCCTCCTCGACTCAGCCGAGTTGGGCTTCCATCCGCCGGACGATCCGCTCGGCCCGCCGGCGCAGCATCGGATGCCGTTCCCATGACAGATAATCCCGCAGCAGCCGCACGGTCTCGACGCTCGGGTGGCCGTTGAGATAGCCCAGGGCGGACAGCCGGCGCAAGGGTTGCGCGCTGAACAGCGCTTCCCGGTGCCGATCCATGGAGTACTGGGCCAGAAACAAACCGAGCACCGCCCCAATCCCAAGCCCGACCAGCGCCGCGCGGGCCCGTGGCCCCATCACTCGGCCATCTCGCGCCGGGCGGTGAGCGCCCGCGCGATTGTGAGCCCGTCCGCATACTCCAGATCGCCGCCCACCGGCAACCCCAGCGCGATGCGCGTGACCCGGACACCCAGGGGGCCCAGCACCCCGCGCACGTAGGTCGCCGTCACTTCCCCCTCCATGGAGGGGTTCGTAGCCAGGATAACTTCGCGTACGCCAGACCCGTTTGCCACTCGCGCCTTGAGTTGCGCGATCCGCAGGTCGTCCGGTCCCACGCCGTCCAGCGGGGACAGGTGGCCGCCCAGCACATGGTAGACCCCCCGGTACTCCCCCGTCCGCTCCACGGCTCCGATGTCGGACGCTTCCTCCACAACGCACACGGTCCCGGTGTCCCGCCGCGGGTCGGCGCAAATCTCGCACGGGTTGACCTCACTCCACGCCCCGCACACCGCGCAGGGGGCAACTCGTGTGCCAAGGGCCTGAAGCGCCCCTGCCAGACGCTCGATGGATCCTTTCGGCTGCCGCAGCAGGAAAAACGCCAGCCGCGTCGCCGTCTTCCGGCCGATTCCCGGAAGGCGCGCGAGCTCGGCGGTCACGTCGTCAATCACCGACACCGGCTACAGGGGCAGCTGAAATGGGAGGGGGAGTCCTCCGGTTGCCTTCCGCAGCTCCTCGCGGTACAGCTCCTCCGCCCGCCGCTGGGCGTCTGACACAGCGGCGAGCACGAGATCCTCCAACATCTCGGCGTCGGCGTTGCCGAGCACGGAAGGATCAATCCGGACGCTCCGGATCACGCCTCGCCCGTCCGCCGTCGCCTGAACCATGCCCCCGCCGGCCGAACCGGTCACCGAGGTCTGGGCCAGCGTCGTCTGCATCTGAGAGAGCCGACCCTGGACCTGCTGACCCAGCTGGAGCAGCTGTGAGAAGTCTGGCATGTGCAATAGCGGCCCGGTCGTCATACGCCGGAGCCGCCCTAAAGGGTGAAACTACCGCCCCCCCGGGGGAAGCCGCAAGTTACTCGGAGAGTTCGAGATCGAAGGCGTCGACAGCTGCGTCAAGCGCGGGATCTTTGGCGCGATACACGCGCAGCCGTTCCTCGCGGTCCCCGCGCCGATCCAGCCGTTTCGTGTCAGGCACCGGAGCGTCGGATTCGCCCGCCGCTGCCCCGCCCCGGCCCGGGCGCGTACCGGAAGCGACGCCCCGGACAACAAGCCGCGCGACGACACCCATGACCTGGGAGATGGCGCCCTCCACCGTCCCGCGGCTCTGTTCGACCCCTTCCCGGTGCACGTCTCCCTCGGGGAACTCCAGAACGACGGTGTTGTCGGCGTCCAGCATGGGCGTGACGCGCGCCAGCGCCTCGCGCAACATTCGCCGTCGCTGCCCCACCGCATCCACTACCGCGGGCCACCAGGCGGAGAGGGACTCCTCAGTCAGGCCCGACGCCGGTGGCGTTCGGTCGGGGGGGGCGGGGCCGTCAAAGCGGTCGGGGCGGTCGGCGCCCGTCGGAGCGGCTGGCGATTGTGGCGCCGAAGCGGGAGATGCTGCCCGCGGTTGGGATGCCAAGGGATTCTGCTCCCGCTCCTCCCCCGACGGCCCACGCTGACCGGCTCGACTGCCGCGTTCGACCGGACTGCCTTGCACGCCTGGGCGACCCAGGGCTTCGAGCACCTCTTCCAACTCCACCGTCCGATCCAGCAGCGTCCACTGCAACAGCAGCGTTTCGACATAGAGCCGCGCGTTCGCGCTGCGCCGAATGGCAGTCTCCGTCTCGGCCAGGAGCTTGAGCATGCGCAGCAAGTCTCCGGGCCGATAGACCCGGGCGTGGCGTTCGACGGCGGCGCGTACGACCTCCGTCAGGCCCTCTGTGTCGCCGCCAAGGACGCGAAGCAGGAGCGCGCGGACGGCCTCACCCAGTCCGGCCACGAACTCCGTGAGGTCGGCGCCGGCCTCTACCAGCCGGGCGACGAACGGGAGCACGTCCGCGCTGCGCCGCGCGGCGACGACGTCGAGCACCTCAGCGTAGAGCTCGTCCGCGATCAGGCCGAGGGCGTCGCGCACGGTCGCGGCCGTGACGGCCCCTTCGCCGAACGCCACGGCTTGATCGAGCAGCGACAGGGCATCCCGCATCCCTCCGGCCGCGACCCGGGCCATGAGTTGCAGCGCGTCGTCGTCCACCGCGAGCGTCTCGGCCGCTGCCACTTCGCGCAGCCGGCCGGCGATCGCCTGCGGCCCCAGCCGGCGGAAATCGAACCGTTGCATGCGGCTCAAGACCGGCGCCGCGGTGTACTGGATCTTTTGCGGCTCGGTGGTCGCGAACACGAACACGACGCGCGGCGGTGGCTCTTCGAGGATCTTGAGCAGCGCGTTCCACGCCTCGCGCGTCAGCATGTGCGCCTCGTCCACGATGTACACCTTGGAGCGCTCGGGGCCACTCGGCGCATACATCGCCCGCTCCCGTAGATCGCGGGCGTCGTCAACGCCGCGATTGGAGGCGGCGTCAATCTCCACGACGTCCAGGTTCGCCGCCCCCGACCAGATCCGCGTGCACGAGTCACACGTCCCGCAGGGTTCTCCGCCGTCGGCGTCGCGACGGCGCTCACAATTCAACGCCATCGCCAGAATACGCGCCGCTGTGGTCTTGCCGACACCTCGGGGGCCCGTCAGCAAGTACGCGTGGGCGACGCGATTCCGCGCCACCGCCCCGGCGAGGCCGGCGGCCACGTGCTCCTGGCCGATCAGCTCGCTGAAGCGGCGAGGACGATACTTGCGGGCGAGGGCGGTGTGGGACATGTCAACAGAGATTACAGATTAGCAATTGCAGATGGACGGTGGCAGATCGAAAGAGTGCACCCGGTTCATCGGGAAGGGGAGCCAGGCAATGATCTGCTATCTGCCATTGGGAATCGTTAATCCGCAATTCGCTGCCTGCCGGTTTGGCCGTCGCGACGCTGCTGAAGGGGAAGGAGTGCCCCAGGCACCCCGAAGCGACACGGGCCATCGCTTAGCGCTGCTACCTTCACGGTCCTGACGCGGTTCACGCGCACGCGCCCTCCGGACCTGGGGCGACAGAAAAGTAGTCAGCGTCGGGGGACGCGGGTAGGGAACGTCAGCGCGCTGGCGCGGAAGGGCACGCTGTCTTCGACGGCGGCGACCGCCACCCGCCGGATGAACCACAGGGGAGAGAAGGCCCGGCCGCGCCGCAGGGCCCTACTCGTCCGTGCTCTCGGGCGACGCTGGCGTGCGCGCCGCGCGCCGCGCGCTGCGGGCCTCGGCCAACCGCCGTTCCAGCTCGTCGCGCGCGGATTGCACGGCCGCGCGCCCGGCGTCCGCCGCGTCGCGCACGGCCTCGCGCCGTTCGGTCACCGACCGACGCACCGTCTCCAGCCCTTCTTCGACGCGCTCCCGGCCCCGCTCATACCCCTCCTCGACCAACCCGCGCAGCTCCTCCGCCTTCCGGCCGGCCGCATCGACCAGCTCCCGCGTCCGGCGGCGAATCAGGCGCCGGGTCTCAGCCCCGGATTGTGGGGCGAACAGCAGCGCCACCCCAGCTCCGATCACCAGCCCCAAGAAAAACGCACCCAGCCCGGACTCGGACCGTTCGACGACCATCACCGGTTGCTGCTCCCGCTCCCGTGTCATGTCTCCTCCTCTGCGACGCCTCATTCGCCCGCTTGCGCGTCGTCCGGCGCCGCCTGGGTAGCAGGCCGCGGCGCCGCGTGCCGTAACGCCGTCGCCCGCACGTGCCGGGCGGCCAGCCCGGCGGTGTCAGCGATGTTCAGTTGATCGAACAAGAACCCGAAACGCTTCTCCAGGTCGCCGCACACCTGTTCCTTGATCTCGGCGGGCAGGTCCCACAGCGCCGCCTTGTAGGGCCCGATCGCCTTCTTGCGCGACTTGTAGAGGAATTGCTCCTCCGTGTCCGACGGCTTGCGCTCACTGGCGCAGTTCTCGATGACCCAGGCACGCAGCTCGGCCCGCAGGTTCGCCGGCAGCGCCGGATGGTCGAACACGATGTTCTGGAAGTTCGTTGCGAGGTGGATCTCGCAGGCGCCGTACCGCGGGAAGTTGCCGAACGCATCCTCCGGCAGCGTCGAAGCGCCGTGCTGGACCGCCCCCGCCAGTTGATAGGAGCCGGTGGCTTCCTCCGAGAGCGCCCGCAGCGCGTTCAGGTCCAGCTTCACCTGGGCGATCGAGCCGTCCGGGAGGACAACACCGCCGTGCGATGTGCCCGTCTGCACGGAGATCTTGCTGAGTCCCGTGTACGCCCCCATCGCCGCGAGGCTCCGGTTGTACCCGCCCATGAACGCGCGCAGCTCTTCGACCGTGGAGTTCTTGCCGCCCACCTCTCCGATCTCGCCTCCCACCGAAATCGTCACGCCCTTCGGCTCCCGCTTCCTGACGTACGCGGTGAGCTCCGCGGCCCGCGCGTAGTTGTCGCGCTGCTGCTCGTCCAGCGTGGGGAATGACAGGTCCACCAGCGTGGACGTGTCGATGTCGATGTTGAAAAACCCGGCGGTGGTCGCCTCGTCGATCAGGGCCCGCATCGCCTGCAGCTCCGCCTCGGGGCCCGCCTTGTACTTCGCCGCGTTCACCTGGAAATGGTCGCCCTGCACGAACACGGGGCCGTCGAATCCCTCGCGCAGGGCCGCTGCCAGGACTACCGTCGTGTATTCCGCGGGTCGCTGGTCCGTGTAGGCCATCTCCGAACGGGCGATCTCGCACAGGAACGCGCCTGCCTTTCGCTGCTTGAGCGCCCGGAACACGGCCCTGGCCGAGTCGTACGCGATCACCCGGAGGTTCATCGCGGGCACGGTGAACCCGCCGCATGCGCCGCGGCCGCGCGCCTCGTACAGTCCTTGAATGGAGGCCGGGCGGCACCCGGCCACCTGGGCCAGCTCCCACACCAGCCACCGGGCGGCGTCGCGCATCTCCGCCGTGGCGCCAAACACGGCCTGGCGCACGAGCCGGTCCATCGCCGGCCGGGTGAGCGCTTTCCGGTCCTTCACCGCGACCGCGGTGCCGTCGTAGCCAACCGCGCCGTCGAAGATGTCGACGGCGTGGCGGATCGCCTTATCCATCACCGGCGCTGTGGTGGTCATGACAGGATCTCTCTCCTGCGGGCATTCTCAATGTACCCGCCGTCCGGAGAGCCGTCAAAACGAAACGATGAGCCCATCGTACGCGGGTTCGACGCCCGCCGGAAGCCGCGCCGCGAGGTCCGCGTGCGCGTATCGGTGTGTCAGGTGCGTGAGAAGCGTTCGCTCGGCACCCACCGCCCGGGCCACGGCCACGGCTTCGGGAATGGACAGGTGGGTCGGGTGCGGCCGGTCGAACAAGGCGTTCACCACCAGCACCCGTACGCCGCGCAGTCGCTCCACGGCCGCCGCGGGCACCGCCTTCACGTCGGTAACGTATCCCAGGGCCCCGATGCGATATCCAAAAACGCGCGTGAGCCCGTGTTCAAACTCCAGCGGCAGCACCGTCAATCCGGCGACGGTGACCTCGGTTCCGGGTTCGAGTGGTTCAGGTGCGAGATCGGGCCGGGGCGTCTCAGGCTGGCGCGGCGCCTGGTCATCGAAGATATACGCGAACCGATGCTGCAGCCGCTCCAGCGTGTCGGCCGGGCCGTGGATCGGCAGCGCGCGGCGACGGGCCGTGAAGGCGCGAAGGTCGTCGATGCCATGGATATGATCGGCGTGATCGTGCGTGTAGAGGACGGCGTCCACGCTGCCCACGCCCGCGGCCAGGAGCTGAAGCCGGAGTTCCGGCGGCGTGTCGATCAAGATGCGCCGGCCATCGTCGCCCTCCACCACCGCGGCCACGCGCGTTCGCCGGTCCCGCGGATCGGTGGACGTGCACACAGGGCAGTGACATCCCACCTGCGGAACGCCGAAGGACGTGCCGCTTCCGAGAATCGTGAGCCGCGTCACTAGACCGTTTCGACTTTGAGCAGGTTGGTCGTGCCGGGCACCTCGAACGGCACCCCGGCCGTCACGACGATCCGGTCGCCGGGCCGGGCGTGTCCGCGCGCCACCAGCCGTTCCCGCGCGCCCTCGAGCATGGCGTCGTAGTTGGGGACGCGCACGGCCAACTCCGGAATCACCCCCCACACCAGGGCCAGCTGGCGGCAGGTCGCGGCCTCCGTGGAGAACCCCACGATGGGGACCGCAGGCCGAAACGCGGCGATCTTGCGCGCCGTGAAGCCGCTCTTCGTGAAGCAGACGATCAGCGGCACGGCCAGGATTTCGGCCGCCGCGCACGTGGCGAGCGCGATCGCGTCGTCCACCGTTGCCGGCCCGTCGCCCAGCCGGTCACCGCGGCGCCGCTGGCGCAGGCGCCGCCCGTCCGGCGCCTCGCGCTCGATTTCTCGAATGATGCGGGCCATGGCCTGGACGGCCAACTCGGGATACGTCCCCGTGGCCGTCTCCGCCGACAACATGACCGCGTCGGTGCCGTCCAGGATCGCATTGGCCACGTCAGAGGCTTCGGCGCGGGTGGGCCGCGGGTGCTCGATCATGGACTCGAGCATCTGCGTCGCCGTGATGACCGCGCGGCCGTGCAGATTCGCCAACTCGATGATCCGCTTCTGGGCCAGGGGCACCCGTTCGAACGGCAGCTCGACTCCCAGATCGCCCCGCGCCACCATGATGACATCCGCCGCGAGCACGATGCTGGCCAAATCGGCGAGGGCCGCCGCTTTCTCGATCTTGGCCACGAGCCGGACGCCGGCGGGGACCAGCGACCGCACGGCGTGGACGTCCTCGACGCGCCGCACGAACGACACGGCGATGTAGTCCGCCCCGTGACCTATGGCGAGCGCGATATCCTCCCGGTCTTTGTCCGTGACGGCGGGCGCGCTGACGTGCACGTCGGGCAGGTTGATACCCTTGTTGCTCTTCAGCACGCCCCCGTACACCACGCGGGCGCGCACGCGGGGCGGTGCGACCGCCACCACCTCCGTGACCAGCAGTCCGTCATCGAGCAGGATCCGCGCCCCGGTGGCCACGTCCGTCGCCAGGGCCGTGTACGTCGTTGGGATTTCCGTTTCTCTCGCCTCGTCCTCCGGCGCGAAGGTCACGTCGCTCCCTTCCGCCAGCGTACGCGGTTCCCGGAGCGCCCCTACGCGGATTCGCGGGCCCTGGAGATCCACCAGGAGGGCCACGTGACGTTGCCGCTCCTGGCGGACGCGCCGCACCAGGTCCATCCACTCAGCCCTGACTTGCGGCGTTCCATGGGAGGAGTTGATGCGAACCACGTCCACGCCCGCGTCCAACAACGCGCCGAGCGCTTGCGGGGTCGCGGTGGCGGGTCCGAGGGTCGCGACGATCTTCGTCTTGCGGAACTCGGGGTCCTGTGTCACTCGGTGACCGCTGCGCCCGCTGCCTGTGGGTACTTCCGGGCGACGTAGGCGTCCAGGATGCCCAGGAACTCCTCGACGATGCGATCGCCCTTCAGCGTGACCGCGAGCTCCCCATCCACGTACACGGGTGCCTTGGGCTCCTCGAACGTGCCGGGCAGCGAGATCCCGATGTTCGCGTGTTTCGATTCCCCGGGCCCGTTCACCACGCAGCCCATGACCGCCACGCGCATGCGCTCTACGCCCGGGTGCCGCTCGCGCCACAGCGGCATCTGTCGCTCGAGGTAGCGCTGGATCTCGTCGGCCATTTCCTGGAAGAACGTGCTAGTCGTCCGCCCGCAGCCCGGGCAGGCGGTCACCGAGGGCGCGAAATCGCGCAGCCCGAGGGCCTGAAGCACTTGCTGGCACACGCGAACTTCCTCGGTGCGATCGCCGTTCGGTTGGGGCGTGAGGGAAACGCGGATGGTGTCGCCGATGCCTTCCTGGAGCAGGATCGAGAGTGCCGCCGCGCTCGCCACGATGCCCTTGGCGCCCATCCCCGCTTCGGTGAGGCCGAGGTGTAAGGGATAGTCGCACAGCGCGGCGAGCCTGCGGTACACCTCCACCAGATCCTGCACGCCGGAGACCTTGGCGGACAGGATGATGCGATCGTGCGCCAGCCCCGTCTCTTCGGCCAGCCGCGCCGATCGCAGCGCGCTCTCCACCATGGCCTCCATGGTCACGTCGCGGGCGTCCAACGGCTCCGCGCGGCGGGCATTGGCGTCCATCAACGCGGTGAGAAGCTGCCGGTCGAGCGATCCCCAGTTGACGCCGATCCGCACGGGCTTGTCGTTCGCCAGCGCCACTTCGATGATGGTCCGGAAATGCTCGTCCCGCCGCCTGGCGCCGACGTTGCCGGGATTGATGCGGTACTTGGCGAGCGCCCGGGCGCAATCAGGGAACCTGGTGAGCAGCAGGTGGCCGTTATAGTGGAAATCGCCGATGATCGGCACGGCGACGCCCTGCCGCTCCAGCCCTTCCGCGATGCGCGGCACGGCGGCCGCCGCCGCTTCGTTGTTGACCGTGACGCGGACCAGCTCGCTCCCCGCCACCGCGAGGCGCGCCACCTGGGTCACCGTAGCGTCCACGTCCGCGGTGTCCGTGTTCGTCATGGACTGGACGACAATCGGATGCGACGACCCGACGGGGACGGCGCCGACCCGCGTCGTGACCGTCTGGCGCCGCGTGATGGCTGTCATGGAGGCGAAATATACAGGCGGGCGAGGGGTGAAGAGGGGCGAGGACGGGCGATCGGGGACGATCAGGGACGATCACAGACGATCATGGTTCTGCAGCGACCATGCCGATCGCCTCCGCTCGTCCTCGATCGCCCTCGCCGCACTATCTTGCACCACCATGGCGACCATCATCGGCCCAATCGTCCGCCTCCAGATCCAGCGCTCTCCCCTCAAGGTGGGCGAGAAACCGCACCGCAAATACATCCCCGACCCGATCGCTTCGGTGGAGACGTTGTTGATCACGCGCCTCGGCATCACGGCCCGCGTGGACGGGGGCGAGACATTCGATGTCCATCACCGCGCGCATCCGTCGACGAAGAACGCAGACGGGCGGAACGGCATCTCGATCGGCTTCACGTCTCACTACGCAGAAATGCGGCGGCGATTCGGGCCGCACCTGTGGGACGGCTGCGCCGCCGAGAATATCCTCGTCGCGAGCAACCGCCGCTTCGGCCTGGACGAATTGGCGGGCGGCTTGATCCTGTTGGACGCCCAGCGCTGCGAGAAGGCCCGGCTCGAGCAGGTGGACGTGGCGCATCCCTGCCGGCCGTTTTGCGGGTTCGCCCACGAGCACAGGACCGTGGAGCCGGACGTACTGAAGGAGAGTCTCGCGTTCCTGGACGACGGAATGCGGGGGTTCTACTGCTCGCTTGGCAGGGACTCGGGGCCGGTGGTGGTGAGGTGTGGGGATCTGGTGGCGGTAGCTTGATGGCGGCATGAGCGGCATACGCAGCGTTGGCCCAGGGGAGCCATGCCGCCCATGCCGCTCATCCCGCCCATGCCGCCGCTTCTTGTCATGCCGCGCATCCCGCCGCCTCTAACATGAACTCCCCCAATCAATCTCGAACAACAACTCACACACCTGGCATTTCCGCTGCGTGTCGGTCGCGTTCAGGTTGGCGCGGCCGCGGCAATTGGGGCATACGCCGTACGTGGGGCCGAGGTTGGCCTGGGCCGCGAGCTTCGCCTCGTCTTCCCGGTGGCTCCACCGCACGACGCTCCACTTGTGCGGCTTGTCGCTGGTGAGCTCGATGATCGAGCGGTCCACGGCGACCGATTGCCGGTTGACGTCGAGCGTCACGACGTCCTGCTGGGATTCGTCCAGGACGGGATACCACGCGCCGCGCCGGAGCCCATGGCCGCCGGCCCGCTTCAGGCGTCCCCACTGGCGGGGCGTACGATTGGTCATGTTGAGGATGCTAGGGGGGCTGCGGCCGGGATGGAAGGCGTGAGCGATGTCACATGTCCGATGTCCGATGTCCGACGCTCACCGGTGGGATTTCGGTCATCGGATATCGGACATCGAATATCGGATACCTGACATCGCCATCAACACGGGTGTTCCCAATCCACGGGAAACTCCCCGCCGCAATCCGGGCACGCGAGGCGCTGCGTCTCGGTCGCGAGCTTAACTCGCTCCGAGCAAGCCGGACACACTCCGTAGGTGAGCCCGTAGTTCTGCTCGCTGGCGCGCCGCGCGCCGGCCTGCTTTTCATCCCACTGGACCACGCTCCAGTGGCCGGGCTCGGTTTCGCTGAATTCGACGTGCGCGCGCAGCACCGGGACGTTGTCCTTGCGGACGCCGAGCACCACAAGCCCGCCAGGGGGATCCGCCACTACGGGATACCAGGCGCCGCGGCGCAGCCCATGCGTGCCCGACCGCCGCGCCCGGGCCCACTTCTTCACGTTCACCGCCGGCTGCGCGGGCTCGACGTCCGCGCTCACCCGCATTCGCTATAGCCGCACACGTGGCATTTGACGCAGCCCTCGGCGAATTCGAGCTGCGAGCCGCAGTCGGGGCAGGCGCCGATGAACTGCTCTTCGCGCATGCCGCCCACCTGATAGGCCTGGCCCTCCATGCCCAACACGAGGCTCGGCGGGGCCTCCGCCGGCGCCTCCGGGCGCGCCAGCAGGTCCTGTTGCACCCCCTGCTTGTCCTGCAACCAGCGTTCGATGGCGATCCCGATGGCGTCCGGCACGGACATGACCTTGTTCGGCCCCAAACCGGTCACCCGGTCCGAGGAGATCCCGCGCAACTGGCGGTGGATCTCCTGAATCGGGATGCCCGCCCGCAACGCCAGCGAGATCAGGCGGCCGATGGCCTCGACGTCCGCCATGAGCGCCGCGCCGGCCTTGCCCAGGCTCATGAACACCTCGAACGGCTGGCCCTTGTCGTCCTCGGTGATCGTGACGTAGAGGGTGCCGAGCGGCGTCTCGAGTCGCCGCGTCGTGCCACGCAGGAGCTCCGGCCGGGAGCGCTTGGCCCGCCGCTGCAAGTTCTCGCTCTCGACCTCGTGCAGCTTCTTCCGCGTCAGCATCAGCTCGGCCTCGAGCTCGGCGTTCAGCGCCTTGAGCTCAGCCACCTCGGCCCGGCCGGTCACCGCTGCCGCTCCTGCCGCCTCTCCGGCCCCCGCTGCGGCCTCCTTCACTTTTTGCGCCGTCGCCCCGGTCGACAACACCTGCTGCTCCCGGCTGCCGTCGCGGTACACCGTCACGCCCTTGCAGCCGAGGCCGTAGGCCAACTCGTAAATCTGGCGCACGTCTTCTTCGGTGGCGTCGTTGGGGAAATTGCACGTCTTGCTGATGGCCGAATCCGTGTACTCCTGGAACGCCGCCTGCATGCGGATATGCCACTCCGGGGTCACATCGTGCGCCGTCACGAAGATCCGCTGCCACCGCTCCGGCACCTCCGCGAAATGGAGATGGCCGGCTTCGGCGATACGCGTCATCAGGTCCTCGGAATACCAACCTTCGGCTCTGGCGATCGCGACGAAGTCCTCGTTCACGTCCGGCATGAGCACGCCGGCCTGGTTCCGCATGAATGCGATGGCGAACAGCGGCTCGATCCCCGAGGAACATCCGGAGATGATCGAGATCGTGCCCGTGGGCGCCACGGTGGTGAGATTGCAGTTCCGGAGGTGCCGCAGGGGACGGATGCGGCGGCCCTGGAGGTCGCGGGCGCACGTCGCATCAGGGCCCCAGATGCTCCGCTCCCATTCGGGGAATACCCTGCGGCCGGCGGCCAGGCGCTCGCTTTCGACCTTGGCCTCTTCATCGACGAACTTCATCAGCTCACGCCCGAACTCGACCGCCTCGTCCGAGTTGTAGGGGATGCCGAGCCGCACCAGCATGTCCGCCCACCCCATGATGCCGAGCCCGATCCGCCGGATGCGCTGGGCGAGGTCCGTGATCTCGGGGAGCGGGTACTTGTTCGCGTCAATCACGTTGTCGAGGAAATGCGTGCACAGGTGCACGGTTTTTCGCAGCCCGTCCCAGTCCACGCGGCCACTCTTCACGAACAGGCCGACGTTGATTGAGCCCAGGTTGCACACGTCGTACGGCAGGAGGGGCTGCTCGCCGCAGGGGTTGGTGGCCTCGTAGCTGCCGAGGTGCGGGACCGGGTTGTAGTGGTTGGCACGGTCGATGAAGAACACGCCGGGCTCGCCCGTCTTCCAAGCGCCGTGCACGATCCTGGCGAACACCTCGCGCGCGCCGAGCCGCCCGACCACCTGCTTGGTGCGCGGGTGGAGCAGCTCGTAGTCCGTCCCCTGCTCCACGGCCCGCATGAACCGGTCGGTCACGCCGACGGAGATGTTGAAGTTCGTGATCTTGGTGATGTCGTCCTTGCACGTCACGAAGTCGAGCACGTCCGGGTGATCCACGCTCAGGATCCCCATATTGGCGCCGCGGCGCGTGCCACCCTGCTTCACCACGTCGGTCGAGGCGTCGTACAACGACATGAAGGACACCGGGCCCGACGCCACGCCCATGGTGGAGCGCACCACGTCGTTCTTGGGACGCAGCCGGGAGAAGGAGAATCCGGTTCCGCCGCCCGACTGGTGCACCAGGGCCATGTTGCGCAGCGTGTCGTAGATGCCGCTCTGGCCGTTGGACAGCGCGTCATCCACCGGCAACACGAAGCAGGCCGAGAGCTGCCCGAGCGGCCGGCCCGCATTCATGAGGGTGGGGCTGTTCGGCATCCATGCCCGCGTCGCCATCACGTCGAAGAACGCCTCGGCCACCGCTTCGACGGCGCGCGGGCTCGCGCCGTAGGTCGCGTCCGGCTCGGCGATCGTTCGGGCGACCCGCCAGAACAGGTTTTCCGGGCTTTCGGCCGGCTGACCGCGCTCGTCCTTGACCAGGTAGCGGCGGCGGAGCACGGTCAGCGCGTTGTCGGACAGCTCCAACGGGCGGTGTTTGCTCGACGTGCTCGAGATCGACATAGGCTCTGACGTAGTCTCGACGTGAAATCTAATGACTGCGGGGGCGACCGCGTCCTGGTCGCGGCGACGTGAGGGCACTAAGGTAGGAACGGCCTCAGGGCAATGCAAGTCGGAGAGATTGTCCGCGAAACACGCGTCGGTCTGTGTATGCACATCACAAAAGCAAAGCGGGGTGATGATAGGCGATGACAAGCGATGTCAGCGCTCATGGTTCAACCGGAGGCCAGCATCGCCCGAGATCGCCTATCATCGCCCTGTCTCACCGCGAGGGCGGATACGCCCCGTTACTGTGCTGCCTCGCCAGTTCGACGTAATGCCGCCACGTACTTTCGATCCGAGCAGCGAGCTCGCCGTCCACCGGCCGCACGACCTTGCCCGGCATCCCCATTACCAGCGAACCGGGTGGGACCTCCATGTCCTCGGGTAGCAGGGCGCCGGCGGCGACGACGGACCCCTTCCCCACCCGGACGCCGTTGAGCAGGATCGAGCCCATGCCGATCAGGCACTCGTCCTCCACGGTGCAGCCGTGCAGGATCACGCGGTGCCCCACGCCAACGCGCGAGCCGATCGTGCACGGGAAGCCCTCGTCGGCGTGGACCATGGACAGATCCTGGATATTGGACTCGTCACCGATGGTAATCGGGGCCGAATCGCCCCGGGCGACCGTGTGATACCAGAGGCTGGCGTTCCGGCCCAACGATACGTCGCCGAGCACCACGGCGCTCGGCGCGATGAAAGCGGTGGGGTGGATCAGCGGGATTGTGGGACGAACTGCATCAGCACCCACCCTTCCACGGGCTGGCCGAGCTTCTGGGCGGGGTTGTAGGTGTTGCTGAGGGCGAACGCCCCGGCGAGCCGCGTGAAGTGCGAGTCGCTCGAGCCACGCTCCACGCGGAAGCTCAACGGCCGGCCGTCCGCCGCCACGAGCACCCACAGCATGGCGCGGGTCGGGGTGCCCTGCACGCGATCATCCAGCGGTACGAACGGCGCGAACAGCGCGCGAGGCGCGGCGTCGAAGCAGCTTCCATCCCTGTTGTAGCCCGGCCCGGGCTCGGCACACGGATCCGCGGGCTCCTCGGGTTGGGCCGGCTGGGCCACTGGTTGGAGCCGGGTCATGCGCACAACGACGGTGGTGTCGCCGCCCCGCCGGATGGGCACGGTGGCGCGGTAGTTCTGGTATCCCGGCGTCGAGACCTCCACGGTCCGGGAGCCCGCCAACAGCGTCAGCTCCGTGCCCTGCTGCGGCTGGCCGTCCACGGTCACTCTCGCTCGCGGTGGCACGCCCTGGAGCACGAGTCGCCCGCTGTCGGGGAGGGCCGCGGCTGGGGCGACGGTATCGGCCGCGGCAACGACCGCGCCCGGCGCGGCCGCGGTGTCCGCCGTCGCAGCAGTGTCGCGCGCGGTGGTGTCGCTGGTCGGCGCCGCAGTGGCCTGGCCCTGCGGTGCGGCAACCACCGGCAGGAAAGGCAGCGGTCTCTTGAGCACCATCGTCCAGTAGTACGCCCCGCCTCCACCCCCGCCGAGCATGAGAACCAGAAAGAGTCCCACGAGCACCCCACCCCGCTTCTTCTTGACGGGAGGGCGAAGGCGAGCCTCAGCCTTGGGGATGGGCGTAGTAGGCGTGGCCGGCCGCGTGACCGTAGGGAGCCCCACCATGCTCGCCGGGATCGCCACGGTGGCCGCGCTGGAAATCGCCGCCACCGACGGCCGCCCTTCCAGCGCGGCCAGCAGCTCCTCGGCCGTCTGGAAGCGCTCGTCCGGCA
>JACQHC010000029.1 GCA_016199245.1 Gemmatimonadota bacterium
CTCCCGCTGAAGGCTGTCGATCTCCGCATCAAGCCGCTCCACCGCCCGGCGCTCGCGCTCCAGGTCGCGCTTGAGCTGCCACCAGTCGAGCGTGCCGTATTCTCCACCCGCGAAGCCGAACGTCACGCCCCCAACCACCAACACCGCCCCGGAGCTCTGAACTACCCACCCGTCTTCCCTGGCACCGGAGCGCCACCCGGCCGCCACGCCGCTGCCTTCCGCCCCGGCTGAGCGGCGTCATACTATTACCCGTACCCGATGCCGTACTGCCCGGAATGCTCCGCGTCCGTCCCGGAGACCGCCGCCGAGTGCCCCACCTGTGGCTCGGCCCTGGTGGCGACACCCACCGGCGCCGAGGAACCTGAGGCGCCACCGAGCTTCGATGCCGCGGCCCTGGAAGCGGAACTGCGGGACTCGCTCACCCCGACGTATGAGCTATTGAGGCTGTTGGGTATCGGCGGCATGGGGGCCGTCTTCCTCGCCCGCGAGCCGGCGCTCAAGCGCCTGGTCGCAGTGAAGGTTCTGGCCCCGCACCTCGCCGCGGAGCGGACGGCCCGCGCGCGATTCGAGCGCGAGGCCACGGCCGCCGCGGCACTCTCTCATCCCAACATTGTCAGAGTGTACTCCGTCGGCGAGACCGCCTCGCACGGCCTCCCCTACATCATCATGCAGTACGTGGAGGGCGCTACGCTCGCCGCCTGGATGGGGGAGCGAGACAAGGTCACGGAGCGCGACGCGCGACGCATCATCGGCGAGGTGGCGGCCGCGCTCGCCGCCGCGCATCAGCGTGACCTGGTCCATCGCGACGTGAAACCGAGCAATGTGCTGATCGAAACCGACACCGGACGCGCGTACGTCGCCGACTTCGGAGTGAGCGCGGCGCTGTCCCCCAGGCAGCAACAAGTCCAGACGAAGCTGACCGCGACGGGCATGGTGATCGGCACGCCGATCTACATGAGCCCGGAACAGGCAGGCGGCGAAGCCGTGACGCCGAAGAGCGACGTGTACAGCCTCGGGATCCTGGCCTATGAACTCACGGCGCACGAGCTGCCGTTCACGGCCAACAGCGCGCTCGGCTGGATCACCGCTCACATGCGGGACACGCCGACGCCACTCGGCACGCGCCGGCCGGACCTCCCCCCGGAAATCCTCAAGCTCGTCGACCGCTGCCTCGCCAAGGACGCCGCCCTGCGCCCCGGGGCCGACGAGATCGCGCGGGGCATGCTGCCGTCGCTTGAGACGGAGATCGCATGGCCACCACCGGGTCTGGAAGACCTCCGCTCACGCACCAGGACCATAGCTCAAGTATTGAACTTCGCGGCCGCCGGTGCCCTGATGCTGCTGGCGGCAATCGCATTCACGCCCGGCATTCTCCAAGTCCACGAGCATTGGCTGGCCCGGTTCGCCGTGGTAGAGGAAGTGCAGGGCGTGACGCTGCGCACACGAGGCTCGGCGGTCGAGAGCGGCGAGGTGTCCTTTTTCGCCTGGCAGCTGAGCCTCATGCTGGGCGCCGGATCCTTCGGGCTGGGCGTCCTGCTCACTGCTGCGCTGGGCGAACGGCTCGCCCGCCGCTGGTGGCAGGTCCGGCGGCTGGGATGGCACTCGACCACGCTCCTGGACGTGGCAGCGGATCCCGATGGCCGTGGCGGCCTGATCCTGGTCGGCGCACGTGAGTTCGCATCGCTCGATGCTCCCACGAGAAAAAGCGTGCTTCGATCCCGGCGGCTCCGCCTCCTCTTCACCATCGGCATGTTCCTGTGGGTGATCGCGGCCGTGATGCTGTGGCTCACATGGACCCTGGCCGGGCTCGGCCGGCCGGCGTCGCCGGCGCCGGTGGCGGGCATCGGCAGTTTGCTTCTCGCGGTGGTCCCGGCACTCGCGTGCGGCCTTGGTGCCGCGCTGTACCGCCGCCGCGAGGCGCTCCTGCTCGGGCCACTCGTGCGCCCCCAACGACTCGGGACCACTCAGCGAGAGGTTACCGAGTGGTACGACGCCGCCCCGGGCAAACCACCGCCTGACTTCGTGGAGCATCCGAGGGGCTCGCGCCGCTGGGTCCGGCCCGCAGGCATCGTCGCGGTGGGAATCGCCGTGGTGGCGCTGGTGCTGTGGGCCGCGGCTGCGTTGCTCGCGTCACTGACAGCGGCGCGGTTTGTTCAGCGGGTGGGACCCAGCACCGCCGTGGTCGCACGGAATATCGAACATCTGGCGCGCGAGCGGCCGCACCTCGAAGCCCGCGTCTCCTGGGACTCGCTGCTTCCTCAGACGGCGCCGCTCCCCGACTCGATCGCGAGGCCCCTGCTCCGCGCCGACTATCTCCCGCTCTATGATCCCGGCCATATCCGGCTCTACCCCAACGACAGCACACTGGCGCTGGCCGTCGCGCGCGCGCTTCGAGACAGCCTTCCAGCCGACACGGTTCGAATGCTTGAGGGGCTCGACCGGCATCCGCGTACCGCAGCCTTTCGGCGGCTCGCGCTCGCCGACTCGCTCGATCTATGGGCGTCCGCGCTGGACAGAGCGGTGGACCAGTATCCCAACGCCTGGGCCATCCCGATCGTCGACATGCGGCAAGTCAGAAACGCCGCGCACGCCAACACGCTGAGCGCCGTCTTTGCGCTGGCACAGGGCCGGCGGCGAGCGGTGGAGCAACGCGTCGGCGAAACCGCCGCGTTTGCGGAGAAGCTGGTGCACGAGCCGATTCAGCTCTACAACCTCCACGGCCTGGCAATCCTGCAACGCGAGGTCGTCGCACTCCTGACCGCGCTCGCGGCGGCGGACGGACGCGCCCAGGACGCCGCCCGGCTGCGCCAGGCCGCCGGCCGCCTGGACGCACACCGCTTCCCGCTGAGAGGCATCGCCGGGCTGGCCGCGGACCCGACCCAGCCGGGGGCGTACCAGCGGTTGCTCGTCGAGGACGGAGTCTGGCCCGGTCTGAAGGCCGAGCTGCTGGTCGCCGGATGGGGCGGATTGTGCGCCAGCCCGCGGGAGATCCTCGGCGGCCCTACCCAGACGAGGCGCCGGGCGATGTATCAGGCAGCGGAGCTGTCAGGCATTCGGTACGCGCGGGAAACTACGTTCCTCGCGGATCGCATCTGGAGCACTCCGGTCGGAGCACTGGCCACGGAGGAGGCGTTCCGTGATCGCGGTTGGCTGGAACGCACGCCATACGCGAGCATCCTGCGCCTGTCGATGTGCTCGGAATCGTGGTGGTGACCCGGTCGAAGTAGAGTCGGCGCGGAAAGCCCTCCGTCACGCCCGCAACCGGAGCGCCGCTCGCACCACGGTCGGTACGACGTGGGAAACTACGGCACCAACTTCGGCTCTTCTGTACTTCAACCCGCCTCCCAACCCTCCCTCAAGGCTTCACCGTCTCCACCCGATACAGAATCTCCCCAGGCCGCAGCATCCCGAACGCCTCGCGCGCCACCCGCTCCTGTGTCACGGGATCGCGCTCCAACGCTTCGGCCTCCCGCTGAAGGCTGTCGATCTCCGCATCAAGCCGCTCCACCGCCCGGCGCTCGCGCTCCAGGTCGCGCTTGAGCTGCCACCAGTCGAGCGTGCCGTACTCTCCACCCGCGAAGCCGAACGTCACGCCCCCCACCACCATCACCGCCCCCGCCACGCGCGCGCGGTTCACAGTCCGTACAGATCGCGCCCGGGATAGTGGGCGGAATCGCCCAGCTCCTCGGCGATGCGGAGCAACTGGTTGTACTTCGCCACCCGATCCGTGCGCGAGGCGCTGCCCGTCTTGATCTGCCCGGCCCCGCACGCCACGGCCAGATCCGCGATGAACGTGTCCTCGGTCTCTCCGGAGCGGTGCGAGATGACCGTGCCGTAGCCGTTCGAACGGGCGAGATCAATGCACTGCAACGTCTCGGTCAGCGTGCCGATCTGGTTCACCTTGATCAGGATCGCGTTGCCCACGCCGCCTTCGATCCCCTTCGCGAGCCGTTCCACGTTGGTCACGAACAGATCGTCCCCCACGAGCTGCACCCGCTCGCCTAGCGCCTCCGTCAGCACCGCCCATCCATCCCAATCGTTCTCGGCCAGGCCATCTTCGATGGACACGATGGGGTACTTGTCGACCCAGCTCGCATACAGGCGTACCAGCTCGGCCGCCGAGCGGCGCGAGCCGTCCCCCTTCTTGAACACGTACTGGCCGTCGGCAAACAGCTCGCTCGCCGCCACGTCGAGCGCGATCGCCACGTCCTTACGCGGCTCGTAGCCCGCGCCCTCGATCGCCGCCATGATGGCCTCGAGCGCCGCCTCGTTCGACGGCAGCATGGGCGCGAAACCGCCTTCATCGCCCACCGCCGTCGACAACCCGCGCCCGCTCAACACTTTCTTCAGCGCGTGGAACACTTCGACGCCCGTGCGGAGCCCGTCGCTGAACGTGGTGGCCCCCACCGGGACCACCATGAATTCCTGCGCGTCCACGTTGTTCGAGGCGTGCGCGCCGCCGTTCAGGATGTTCATCATCGGCACCGGCAGCACTTTCGCGTTCGGCCCGCCGAGATACTTGAACAGCGGCTGACCAAGCGCACTGGCCGCGGCATGCGCCGTAGCGAGCGAGACACCGAGAATCGCGTTCGCGCCCAGCTTGCCTTTGTTCGGCGTGCCGTCCAGCGCAAACATCGTCCGATCAATGCCAACTTGGTC
>JACQHC010000001.1 GCA_016199245.1 Gemmatimonadota bacterium
CCCGACGGCTGCGTCAGTGAGCGGCGCCCGGCGTACCCGCTCACCGCACTCGCGAACTGCAGCAGCCGGAGGCATCTACCGTCGCGACTTGCGCGCAGCCTCCCTACAACACCACTAGGAGAGCTCGTATGTCTACCCCTCGCCGCTTGATCGCCATCTCGCTGGCCGTCCTGGGCGTCACTGGATTGGCCAACGCACAGACGCCTGCAACCCCAGCCTCAGGGCCGTTCGACGGCCTGCATTTCCGCAGTATCGGCCCGGCGACCATGGCCGGCCGGATTGATGACTTCGCGGTGCTCGAGCGGAACCCGGCCGTGTTCTATGTGGCCACGGCGACGGGCGGCTTGTGGAAGACCACGAACATGGGAACGACGTTCGAGACCGTGTTCGACAACCAGACATCGTCCTCGATCGGCGACGTGGCCATTGCCACTACTGACGCGAACCTGGTGTGGGTCGGCACGGGGGAGAACAACAACAGGCAGAGCTCGTCCTGGGGCGACGGCGTCTACAAGTCCGCCGACGGCGGCCGCACGTGGGCGAACATGGGTCTGCGCGAGTCCCGACACATCGCGCGTATCCTGGTGGATCCCGTGGATCACGACGTGGTGTACGTCGCCGCGCTGGGCAGCCTGTGGGGACCCGGCGGGGACCGTGGCGTCTTCAAGACCACCGACGGTGGTCTCACCTGGACCAACGTGCTCCCCGTAGGACCCGACGCAGGAGCAACCGAATTGGTCATGGACCCCACCAACAACAAGGTGATCTACGCCGCCCTGTACCAGCGGCGGCGCCAGCCATGGGGCATGAACGGCGGCGGGCCGCTCAGCGCGATCCACAAGACCACGGACGCGGGCCGCTCCTGGACCAAGTTGGAGAACGGGATCCCCGAGGGGCCAAAGGGCCGCATCGGCCTCGACGTGTACCGCAAGAACCCGAACGTGGTGTACGCGCGGATCGAGCACGCGACGGAAAGCGGCGTGTACCGGTCGGACGACGCCGGCGCCACGTGGCGCAAGCTGTCCACCACCAACCCGCGGCCCATGTACTTCAGCCAGATCCGCGTCGACCCGCAGGACGACTCACGCATCTACGTGCTCGGCGTGCAGCTGTTCGTGTCGGACGACGGCGGCCGCACGTTCCGCAACGACGGTGCCCGCAACATCCACGTGGACTTCCACGCCATGTGGGTCAACCCGAACAACTCCGATCACACGATGATCGGCGGCGACGGCGGTGTCGGTATCTCGTTCGACCGCAGCCAAAACTACGTCTGGTTGCGGAACATGCCGCTGGGCCAGTTCTATCACGTGCATTATGACCTGCGGTCGCCCTACACGGTGTGCGGCGGGCTGCAGGACAACAACTCCTGGTGCGGCCCAAGCGCGGTGCGTAGCGAGCGCGGTAGCGGCAATGACGACTGGTTCATCATCGGCGGCGGTGACGGGTTCGTGGCGCTGCTCGACCCGAGCAACCCGGGGATCATGTACGCCGAGTCGCAGGATGGCCGCATGAACCGCGTGGACCGCGCCACCAACGAGCGGAAGACCATCCGGCCGGAGCCAGCCGAGGGCGAGGCGGCCAACCGGTGGAACTGGGACACGCCGATGGTGCTCTCGCCGCATGATCCGGCCACGGTGTACGTGGCCGCGAACCGGGTGTTCAAGTCCACGAACCGCGGTCATTCCTGGCGCGCTATCAGTCCCGATCTCACCACCGCGACCGACCGGGACGATCTCGAGATCATGGGCGTGAAGGGACGGGACACGCGCATCGCGCGGAACGACGGCGTGGGGTCGTACGGCAACCTGGTGTCGTTCGCTGAATCACCGATCAAGGTGGGGCTGTATTACACGGGCTCGGACGACGGCCTCGTGCAGGTCTCGCGGGATGGCGGCGCCAACTGGACCAACGTCAGCGCGAAGGTCCCCAACCTGCCGAAGAACACCTACGTCTCGGAAGTGGCGCCGTCGCGGTTCGACACCGCCACCGTGTACGCGACGTTCGACGGGCATCGCGGGAACGATTTCGGCAGTTATGTCTACGCGAGCGGTGAATACGGCAATAGCTGGCGTTCCATTGTGAGCGACCTGCCGAAGGGCGAGGTGGCGCGGACGATCACTGAAGACCTCAAGAACCCGGACGTGCTCTACCTTGGCACGGAGACCGGCCTGTACGTCACCACGGACCGCGGCCGGCACTGGGCGCGAGTCAAGGCGAATTTGCCCACCGTGCCGATCTACGAGATCACGCTTCATCCGCGCGACAACGACATGATCCTCGCCACGCACGGGCGCAGCATCTGGATCCTGGACGAACTCACGCCGTTCCAGCGGTACGCGGAGGCGCAGCTGGCCGACGCGTATCTGTTCGAGCCGCCTGCGGCGACGCAGCGCGAGCCCGCCGGCGATCGCGCCCGCGACTGGGAGGGAGACCTGCGGTTCCTGGGGGAAAACCCGCCCGTGGGAGCGGCGCTGACCTATCATCTCAAGTCTGCGGCAAACGACGTGTCGCTTTCCATTCGAGACGCTTCCGGCGCGACGGCTCGCGTGCTGTCTGGCCAGAACGTCGGCAAGGGCGCCGGGATGAACGTCGTCACCTGGGATCTCCGCGTGACGCCTAATCCGGAGCCGCAGGGTCCGGTAGGCGGGGGCGGTGGCGGTTTTGGCGGCGGCGGGACGCGCGGGCCGCTGGTCTTGCCGGGCGAGTATCGCGTGGCGCTGACCGTTGACGGCAAGGACGTGGGTACACGGAGCATCCGTGTGATGGGCGATCCGGATATTCAGATCGCGGAGGCGGACCGCCGCACGTTATTCGGTGTGGTGAGCGAGTTGCACACGCTTCAGGGAAACGTGAACCGCGCAGCCGACGCGCTGACCCAGGCGGCCGAGCAGTTCGGGCAGGTGCGGACGGCGCTCAGCGCCAACAAAGACGCACCGGCCGGGCTCAAGGCTGCCATCGACTCCCTCTCGGCAGACCTTGATTCCCTCCGGCGACGTGTGAGCGGGCTCCCCGGCGGAGGTGGCGGTGGCGGTGGGTTCGGCGGGCCGCCCAATCTGAGAAACCGGATCGGGCAGCTGAAAGGAGCGATCATGGGGTCCACGTCGCTGCCGACCGAGGTGCAGATGCGCGAGCTCACCGCGGTCCGCCCGCTCGCGCCGAAGGCGGTCGAGGAGGTGAATGCGCTGCTCAACCGCTTTCCGGTGATGTACCGGCGGCTCGCGGAGGCTGGAGTTTATCCGGTGGTGCCGAGGCCGGGCTCGCGCTCCTGAGGAACGTCTGGGCAAGTCGAGCGGCGGGGACACCTTCACCCTCGCCGTTGCGCCTGGGGCAGGTAGTCGACGAGCGGCGCTATCGGGCGAGCGGGTTCACCCAGCGCAGGCGCTCGAACCGCATCTTTCACCGGAGCTCTCGACAAGGGATTGGCCGGCCCATTCGCGGGTCGAAGCAGCTTCGGGCTAGGGCTCAGAGACCATCGGATCGACCGTCTCAAGGAATGGGAACCGGTGGAAATCGGTATCCCGGGTGCAGATCCGGCGAATGCCGTGCTCCCGCATCAGTGCCGCCGTGTGGGCATCGTGCCACAAGTTGCCCGCGAGCCCGGGCACTTCAGCCGCAACGTCACGCAGCACGTCGCGGTGCCGCTCGGTTTGCACGAGCATTCCGAGGGCAGGGGCGGCGGCGACGGCGGCAAGGAACTGGTTCGCGTCGCGACCTGACCAGGGCCGGCGCAGCACGCGCGGATGGGTTACGACACGGAGAAACTCGTAGCAGATCCCCCAGGTGAGGAACCAGGCGCTGCTTCCCGCACGCCAGCGTTCAACCAGGGCGCGGCACCGCCCGTGCTCGGGCGCGCTCACGTCGGCGGCGTACACGAGCACGTTGGTGTCCACCACGAACACCTACCGGCCCTCCATCGCGTGGTAGAGCGCGTCGCGGTCGGCAATGTCTACCAGCGCGCCGCCGCTGTCGAAGGAAGGAAGGGGGGGAAGCGGTTCCCGGCCCCGCTTGGTTTGCAGCAGGTTGCGCAGCGCCATCTCGACCAGTTCAGACATCGTGCGGCCGCTGCGCGCGGCCTCGCGGCGGAGCCGCGCCATCACGGAGTCGTCAATGTTCAAAGTGGTTTTCATATGGATAACCATATCGATGGTATGGCTGTATGTCAACTCGCGACGCCTCGGGCCGCGATCCGCTCGGCGACGGCATTCACCGCGGCACCTTCCGCTTCAGCTCCGCCAGCCAGTTGAGCACGACCACAGTGGGCTGCGCGTCCAGCCGGTCAACCGGCGTCACCAATAGGAATCGCCCGCCGTCCGGCGTGACATCGTAGCCGAAGGTGTCGCCGCCGAACCGTCCCGCGTCCGCTTTCCTGAAGAGGAGCGCCGGCGTCCCCACCTCGCCGGTGGCGGGCTGAAATGAGGCCGAAAGGACCGCGTCACCCCGGCGGTAGACGACTTCCCGCCCTCCGCGCGTCCACCGAAGCTGGCTCCCGCCATTGGCCGACACGTGGCGCCGGCCCCCCTGCCCGTTCAGCGCACGAACGTACACCTCGCGCTGTCCCTGGGGGCTAAGCTCCTCATACGCCAGCCAGCGTCCATCCGAGGAGAACACGCCGTTCCGCTGCGACGTCGCTCCGTCGTCCAGCGCTGTGGGGTCTCCGCCGCCGGTCGGGGTCACCATCAGCCGGTCGCGATGCACGATCTCCCAGTAGCTCACGGTCCGACCGTCGGGGGACACCGACGAGGCAAACTTGTCGTAGGCGCTCGCCACCACCGTGTCCGGCGCGCCGCCGTCAATCCGGGTGCGGTGAAGATCGTAGACCGGGGTCTCGGTGGTGTGAATGAGGGACCGGCTGTCGGGCATCCAGACCGCGTTGAACGAGATGCCCTGCACGCGGGTCAGCTGGGTCAGAACCTGACGACTCAGATCGAACAGCCAGATCTGTGTGGTCGGCTGCAACCGGGTGATCGCGATCCAGGAGCATCGGGGGAAAGCCGGGGCTCGGCCCACTGGCCGGCAGACGGAAGGGCCGGCCGCTCGCTTCCGGCGCGGTCGGCCCACACCACCCGCCGATCCACGCGCCACTCCGAGGCCTTGAGGTACACCAGGGTCCCATTCGGCGCGACCGCGTACCCGGCGATCCCGTCGGTCGGCGCCCAGGCGACGTCATCCAATACCGGGACCGCCGTTCCGGTCACCTTCAGGCCGGCGGGGTCAAACGGCAGCGCGAAGATCGCGCCGTCGCGCACGAAGAGCAGGTGACCAGTGGCCGCGTACCGCGCGAACACCGCCCCTTCCACCAGTATGGTGCGGCGGCCGGTGGCGAACTCCACCGCCTCGATCCTGGAGCGCGCCAGCGGAGTCGAGAAGTTTGAAGATGGCGGCTCGCCCTCCAGGCAGCGCCTGCGGATACCAGTGACTCCACTCCCGCCGGGCGGGATCGAGCGCGGTCAGGCGTTCCGGCGCCCCTCCCGCAGCCGGAATTCGCCACAGCCCATCACCCGACCTGGTGTAGAGGACGGTGCCGTCCGGTCCCCAACTCGCGGCCCCCGTTATCGAGTCCGCCAGCATGGTGGAAGGCCCTCCACCCGCCGGCAGCTTGTAGAGCGTGCGCTCGGTAACAAACGTGATCCACGCACCATCGGGCGAGAACTCAGGACTGGAACCGCCTTCGGTCCCGGGGATCGGCACGAGCGCGGTGGATCCGAGTTCCCGCATGACGATGTGGTCACTACCGTCGGCATCCTGGACTGCCTGAAGGATGCGCCGGCCGTCAGGGGAGATCGCCACGAAGGGCTGCGCCGCCACGCCGGCACCCATCCGGAAGGCGAACTCCACTGGATCTCCATTGCCCGCGCGCACCGGTCCGCGGCTCAGGGCCCAGACGACCAGGGCCGCGAACGCGACCGCCACAGCGCCCGCGGCGAGGGCGATTCGACGCCACGGCCCCGCGCTGGCATCGGACCGCGCGGTCCCTGCCGCGGCCCGGCTGGCTAACCGGCCGTCGAGCGCCGCGGCAAAGTCGGCCGCCGAGCCAAACCGGTCCGCCGGGAGCTTCTCCAGCGCCTGCGCCACCGCGGCCGCCACGTTCAGCGGCACAGACTTCCGGAGCTTCGTGACCGGCGGGGCCTCCTCGGTCACGATCTTCATGATGATCTGCTGCGCCGAGGTCCCCATGTGCGGCGGCTCGCCGGTGAGCATTTCGTAGAGCACGCACGCCAGCGAGTAGATGTCCGACCGGCCGGTGATGCTCTTGTCCGCGGTCGCCTGCTCCGGGCTCATGTAGTGCGGCGTGCCGAGACTGAGTCCCGTCTCCGTCATCCGCCCGCCCGCCGCCGCGCTCACCGCCAGCGCGATCCCGAAGTCGGCCACCATGGGCCGGCCGTCGTGCAGCAGAATGTTCTCCGGCTTGATGTCGCGGTGGATCACCCCGTGGCG
>JACQHC010000033.1 GCA_016199245.1 Gemmatimonadota bacterium
CCGGATTGAGCGAACACGAATACCGCTGAACGCACAGGACTTCGTCATACTCTGGATACATCGTTGCATGCAGGAGCGCTCCTGTGCCCCGGGAAGGCGGGACCGCAGGGATAAGAATTGCGCCAAGGTGCGGCTGGTGGCAAGGCCTGTCAAGAGTCGCCGCGCTCAGGGGATACGAGCGCCGGTTGGGGGACGGACAGGGTGGGATTCGAACCCACGAACCGGTTCCCCGGTTACACGCTCTCCAGGCGTGTGCCTTCAGCCGCTCGGCCACCTGTCCTTCGTGGGGAAGCTCCGCGTAGGGAAGCGCCGCGCGACTTGTGCGGCGCTTCCTCACAGCCGGAAGGATAACCCGACGAACGGGTGTGGAACAGCAAACCGAATGTGGCTGCGCCCATCCGCGCGGAGCCTTGGCTGCCGCTGGGGAGGTGGTCGCGCCGGTGACATACGCTGATAGATTGAGAGCGTCCTGATTCGAGGCCGGCGATGACCGTCCTGGTCGTCGAAGACAACCCGGAAGTCCGGAACAGCCTGACCCGCATTCTGACGCGGGCGGGCTTCGAGGTGGACGAGGCGGAAAACGGCCTGGTCGCTCTGTCCAAGGTGGAGCAGCGTTCCTATGGGGCCCTGGTGTGCGACATCATGATGCCCGTGATGGACGGCGTGCGCCTGTATCAGCTCCTGGCGCACCAGTATCCGGAGGCCGCCCGGCGCGTGGTGTTCGTATCGGCCTGGTTTGACGACCCCGACGTGCGGGGGTTCCTCGACCACACGGATCGCCCGGTATTGCGGAAACCGTTCGACATCGAGCAGTTCATTCAGACCGTGCGCGGCGTGGCGGAGCAGCCGGCGCCGGGTCCGTCACTCAGGGTCGACCGAGCGTAACCTCGGCGCGGGAGGTCCCCGCCTTGCTGGACTGCGCCATGATCGTCACCGTCGCGCGACCTGCCGCGCGTACCAGCCACTTCACCTCCCGGGATTCGCCGGTTGCCGTCGCTCCGGAGAGGAACCCCGCCATCCCGGGCTGATTGCCGCGCAGGTGTCCCAGGTCCACGGGGTTCTCGCCCATCAAGATCTCCACACCGGGCCCGTCGAGCCGCGCGGAAACGGTCGTCGGACCGTGCGTGCGGACCTTGAGGGCCTGCTCCGTCACGTTGGTGTTGGCGACGCCGACGTTCCGAACGGTGGCGGAGACGAGGTACAGGTTGTTCCCCAGTGAGGCAACGCGGGGCTCGCGCACCCTGATGAGCGGCGCCATGCGGGCCACGCTCAGATACCAGGGCATGATCCGCCCGGCGTGCCAGGGGAGTTGCTCGACGGGCGTATAGCCGTGGCCGTCGTTGGTGCGCTTCCACCCGCCGATCTCCGCGTCACCCAGGGCCGGGTGGCGGAACGGCTTCCAGTCGACGAAGATCTTCTCGCGCAGTTCCGTGTCGTTCCACCGCATCCGCTCGAACTCCGTCAGGTTCCCGTCGTCGTCATAATCGGGCTCGCGGACGTTGTTCTCCTGGACCCACGACATCATCCCCAAGTTGATGTACGCGAAGTCGGTCAGCAGCCCCGCCAGATTCCGCCCCCGCTGCCCGTACGCGATGTAGGCGGACATGGCGGTGGCCTGGGAATGCGGGGCCTGCCGCATCAGGCGCTCATACTCGCGCGAGAGCACCGGCAGGAGGACCGTCTGGTCATAGCGCGGGAAGTCGCTCGGCGGCCGTGAGTTCGGCACGACCCACAGCGTCCCGCCGGCGAAGATGCCCGCGGTGTGCACGTCCAGCAGGGCGTACACGTTGGGCTTGGCGAGCAGCAGGTCCGCCATGTGCTTCGATTCAGGGACGAACAGAGGATACGGCGCCACCTCCTCGTTGATGTAGTACGGATCCCAGTTGGACGGCATGTTCCGGTTCGTGTCGTAGCCGCCGTACCAGTCCTCGTTGATCTGCCCGTCGCCGTCGGAGTCCACGCCTTCCGTGGCGAACACGGTCCACTCGCCCTTTTCCCACGGCCTGCGGGTGCGCAGCAGCCGGCGGTCGCGTTCGTCCGTGACGGAATGGCCGTCCGGGTCCCGCACCCGCATCTGGAGGATCAGGCCGTCGCCGTCCAGGTCTTCCGGCGGGTCTTCATCGGCGACGCCGTCCCCGTCGTCATCATACGGGACGAGCCAGGCATTGCGCGACACGCCCATAAACGGGCCCGCCTTGGTGCCGGGCGTCGGTTTCTGGTACAGCTGCTCACCGGCGTCCGGATTGCCGTTCGGCAGGATGTAAAAGCCTCGCGTGTCCAGGATGTCGGTGATCTCGGGGTCGGCCCCGTAGCGCGTGAGAAGATGATTCAGGAAGAAGAGCACCAGGTCCGTGGTGAAGGTCTCACCGCCGTCGAACGCCGCCACCATCATGAACGCCGGCTTCTCCTCGATTGGTCCGGTCTTGGTGTTCGTGACCGACAGTACGAAGAGATCTCTGCCCTGCACGCTCTTGCCATACGTGCCGATCTGGAGCAGATCGGGGTGGGCCTGAGCCAGCCGGCGAACGATCTCTTGCTGCGCCGCGTAGTCATGGTAGCGGTCGAATGTGATCGTCGCCCCCCGTCCCTGTGCGGCGAGCGACCGGGAAACTGCAGGAAGCACCAAGAATCCGTAGAGGGCTGATACGAAGCAGCGACGCGCGAGCATGGCGGTGTCCTCGACGCAAAGGCCGTGACGGCGAAGTTCCGCGCCGGGCGGCACGGCCACAAGGGCGGAACGCCCACGCAGCGCCACCAACAGGGGCCGTGATCGCCCGAGAGGGATAGATTGATGAATGCGCGGGATGCCGTAACCCATGCTTGAGACGATCTTCACGCTGCTGTTCAAGCAGCGCCCCATCGTGTTCCAGCGCGGCGACGTGGTGTTTGAGGCCTCGTGGACCGTTCTGGTTCTCCTCGCCCTCGTGGGCGCGGCTGTGGTGTGGATCGCGCATCGCCGGGTCTCCGCGGTTTCGGCGCGAGGGCGGGCGGTCCTCATCGGGGTTCGGTTGGCCGTGCTCGCGCTGCTGCTGTTCGCCCTTGCCCGGCCCACGCTGGTGGTTCCCACCGTGGTTCCGCAACAGAACGCCGTCGGCGTGCTGGTGGACGACTCGCGCAGCATGCGCGTGGCGGACGTCGCCGATGGCAGCCGGGGCGCGTGGGTGCTGGACGCGCTCAGTCCGGAAGGCGCGAACCTGCTCGGCCGTCTCAGCCGCGAGTTCAAGGTCCGGCCGTATCGCTTCGCAAACGGCGTGGAGCGGCTCGACCCCGGGGCGACGCTCACGTTCGACGGGAGTGCCACGGCCCTGGGAGGGGCGCTCGACCGGGTGCGGCGCGATCTGTCAACGGGGCCGCTCGCCGGCATCGTGGTGCTCAGCGACGGCGCGGACAACGGCGAGGGCGGCCTGGATGATCCCGTGCTGCAGTTGAGCGCCGCCGGGGTGCCGGTGTATGCCGTGGGCGTCGGGCGGGACCGATTCACGCGGGACATCGAGGTGGCACGGGTGGAGTTGCCGCGGGCGGCGCTGCGGGGCGCCACGGTGGTGGCAGACGTCCTGCTGAGCCAGCGCGGACACGGCGGGCGGTCCGTGCGGCTCACCGTGGAAGACGGCGGCCGCCTGCTCGCGTCCGACATCGTCCGGCTGTCCGGCGACGGGGAAGCGACCGTCGCCCGCATTGCGGTCCCCTTGAGCGAGAGCGGTCCCCGCTCCTTGCGGTTTTACGTGCCGCCGGACCCCGGCGAGGAGATTCTTGAGAACAACGCGCGGACCGTGATGATCGAGGTGCGCGACGACCGCGCCAAGATCCTGTACTTCGAGGGGGAGCCGCGCTTCGAGGTGAAGTTCCTGCGGCGGGCCGTGGCGGAGGACCCCAATCTGCAGGTGGTCGTGCTGCTCCGCACCGCGGACGGCAAGTTCCTGCGGTTGGACGTGGACGACGCCGAGGAGTTGGCCGCGGGATTCCCGCGCACGCGCGAGGAGCTGTTCGCGTACCGTGGCGTGATCCTCGGTAGCGTGGAGGCGAGCTTCTTCACGCATGACCAGTTGCGGATGCTGGCCGAATTCGTAAGACAACGGGGCGGGGGACTGCTGCTGCTCGGCGGCCGGCGGGCGATGGCGGAAGGCGGGTACACGGGCACTCCCCTCGCCGACGCGCTGCCCGTCGAGCTCGAGATGGCGGAGGACGCCGAGTACTTCCACGAGCTCCGTGTCCAGCCCACGCCGGCGGGCCGGACGCATCCCGCGCTGCAACTGAGCGGCACGCTGGATCAGAACGCCGCGCGCTGGGACGAGCTGCCCGTGCTGTCCACGGTGAACCGATTGGGTCGCGTGAAGCCGGGCGCGAGCACACTGCTACGCGGTTCCGGCGAAGGTGGCGACGAAGCACCTGTCCTCGTGCAGCAACGCTACGGCGCCGGCCGCGCCGCGGTGTTCTCCGTGCAGGACACCTGGGTCTGGCAGATGCACGCGGATATGGCCGTCGACGATCTCACGCACGAGACCTTGTGGCGTCAGCTGCTCCGCTGGCTCGTGAGCGACGTGCCGGACCGCGTGGCCGTGGCCGTCGAGGGCGACGCAGGCGATGTCGGCAGCCGCGTGCGACTGGCGGCGACGGTGTATGACTCCGCGTACCTCGGGCTGAACGACGCGACCGTTACGGCGCGCGTGCTCACGCCCGGCGGCGGAGAGCGGGAGGTTGCGCTGGAATGGGACGTTTCGCGGGACGGCGAGTATCGTGCGGGCCTCGCGGTCGAGGAGGCGGGGCCGCACGAGGTGCGTGTGGAGGCGCGGGCCGGCGAGCGACTCCTGGGCAGCGTGGTCACGCATTTCGTCGCGGGCGATGGCACGGCTGAGTTCTTCGGGGCGGAGATGCGGCGGGCCGCGCTCGAGCGGCTGGCGCAGGAGACCGGCGGGCGATTCTACACGACGGAGACCGTGGGGTCGCTGCCCGAGGACATCCGCTACACGGAGCGTGGCAACACGGTGCTCGAACGGCACGAGCTGTGGGACATGCCGATCGTGCTGCTGCTCCTGCTCGGCCTGCTTGGGACGGAGTGGAGCCTCCGCCGGGCGCGGGGGCTCGCGTGAGATGCCCCGCGCTCGCCTGCTGGCTGTTCGCGGCCGTCATCGTGACGCCGGCTCGGGCGCAGACGCACGTCGTCCTGGTGACCGGGCTCCCGGGCGAATCCGTGTATCGGGAGCGCTTCCACACGTGGGCCAGCACGCTGCGCACCGCGGCGATGCGCCTGGGCGTGCCGGATTCCCACGTGATCTACCTTGGCGAGGACGCCGGCGCAGGAGATCCTGGACCCCAGGGACCGGCCACGAAGGAACGGTTGGCGGAGGCGCTGCGGCGCATCGCCGCGCGGGGCGAGCCGAACGCGATTGTGTTCCTCGTGCTGTTCGGCCATGGCAGCGATCGCGGGGAGCCGCGCCTCAGCCTCCCCGGGCCGGACCTCGGCGCTACCGAACTCAACACGCTGCTCGGAGCCATGCCGACGCAGCGCATTGTCGTCGTCAATACGGCGAGCGCCAGCGGCGGATTCGTCGCAGCGCTCTCCGGTCCCCGCCGGGTCATCGTGACTGCCACCAAGTCCGGTTTCGAGCAGAACCACGCCATCTTCGGCGGCCACTTCGCGGAGGCGTTCGGAGCGGCGGCGGCGGATCTCGACAAGGACGAGCGCGTGTCGGTGCTCGAGGCGTTTCTCCATGCCAAAGCCGCCGTAGCGAGAGTGTACCAGGTGGATCGGCGGCTGCTGACGGAGCACGCGTTGCTCGACGACAACGGTGACCGCGAGGGCTCCACCGATCCCACGGCCACGGGGCGGGATGGCTCGGCTGCCGCCGCCGTATTCCTGGGTTCCGGGGAGGTAAGCGGCAGGATGGCTCCCGTCATCGCGGGAGACTCGACGGGGCTCGCGCTGCAGCGGCGGCGGGCGGAGCTGGAACAGCGGATAGCCGCGTTGCGCGCCCGCAAGGACAGCGTGCCGCAGGAGACGTACGAGCGCGAGCTGGAGGACCTGGTGGTGCAACTGGCCGAGGTGAGCCGCGCGCTGCGCGAGCGCACCACGCCGAGGCCGTTCGAGTGAGCCGGGCCGTCGTCGGGCTGGTCGCGGCGCTCGTCGTCCTTGCGCCCCGCGGCGTCGCGGCGCAGGACCGGCTGGCGGAGGCACGCGCCGCCGCTTTCGCCGGGAAATACGAAGAAGCGATCGGGCTGTACCAACGCGCCGTGCGCGAGCGTGGCTCGGCGGACGCGGCGCGCGGGCTGGCCGAGTCGCTGCGTACCGTGGGCCGGTACGCCGACGCCGAGCAGGTGGGTGAAACCCGATGGGGACTCTCCAACCTCGTGGGGGAGGTCCGGCTCGCCCGGGGCGACCTGGCTGGAGCGGCGGCGGCGTTCGCGCGGGCACTTGAACGCCGGGAGCCGGACAGCCTGCGGGCGCTGCTCAACCTCGCCGTGATGCGCCTGGAGCGCGGCGATCAGGATTCGGCGTTCTGGGAGTTCGACCGTTTCATCGACGTGTACAACGGGCCGGGACGGCTCACCTCCGACGAGCTCGCGGCCGTGGCGGAAGCGGTGTGGCGGCTTGGCCAACGCGACCCGCAGTTGTTCAAGGACGCGTTGCGCGCGTTTGATCGAGCGATCGCGGCGGACTCGACGAATCTGGATGCCCAGGTGCGGCTGGGTGTGCTGTTCCTGGACAAGTACAACGGTGCGGAGGCGCGGGCCACGCTCGATGCCGTGCTGCGTCGCAATCCCAATCATCCCACGGCGCTGCTCGGCGTCGCCCGCGTCATGCGATTCGAAGGGGCCGGGGACGCCGCGGAACAAGTCAGGCGCGCGCTGGCGGTCAATCCCAACCTGGTCGCGGCGCGAGTGACGCTGGGCGAGCTGCTGCTCGAACGGGAGGCCTTTGCCGAGGCCGCCGCCGAGGCCGAACGCGCGGTGTCGATCAATCCGACATCCCTCGAAGCCTGGACGCTGCTCGCCGGTGTGCGGTTCATCGCCGGCGACAGCGTCGGGTTCCACGAGGCACGGACGCGCGCGTTCGGGCTCAACCCGACGTACGCGGAGTTCTATGCCAGGTTGAGCGACCTCGCGTCCCGGAACCGGCTGTACCACCGGGCGGCCGATCTCGCGGGGCAGGGCGTGGGCCTGGATTCCACTTCCTGGCGCTCGCACGCGCTGCTCGGCGTCAACCAGCTGCGCCTCGGACAAATGGCTGAGGGTCGGCGCAGCCTTGAACGGGCGTTTGCCGGCGATCCGTACGACGTATGGACCAAGAACACACTCGACCTGCTCGACGTTCTGGACCGCTATGCCATGCGCAGGGTCGATCCGGTCACGGTCGTCGCCGACGCCCGAGAGGCGGAGCTGCTGGAGCTGTACGTTGGGCCGCTCGCCCGTGAGGCCTACGACTCGCTGGCACGCCATTATCGCCACCGCCCGGCGCCGCCGATTCGCGTCGAGCTGTTCGCGCGGCACGCGGACTTCAGCGTCCGAACCGTTGGCCTGGTGGGGCTCGGCGCGCTGGGTGCGAGCTTCGGGCCGGTACTCGCGATGGACTCCCCGTCCGCGCGCCCACCCGGGGAGTTCCATTGGGGCTCCACACTGTGGCACGAGCTGGCGCACACGTTCCATCTGGATCTGTCGCGGCACCGCGTCCCGCGATGGCTCTCCGAGGGCCTGGCGGTGTACGAGGAACGCCGTGCACGCCCGGGGTGGGGGATGCCGCTCGACCTCGGGTTCCTGATGGCGCTGCGCGAGGGCAAGCTGCACCGCGTGAGCGAGCTGAACCGCGGGTTCACGGCGCCGGAATCGCCGGAGGCGCTGGGCCACGCGTACTACCAGGCCGCGCTCGTGTGTGAGTACCTCGCGGTGGGCCGGGATCCCAGTGTGTTCCGGGAGATGCTCGTGGCCTACGGTGCCGGCGCGTCCACGGAGCAGGTCTTCCGCGCGGTGCTGGGCACCGACCTGGCCCACGTGGATACGCAGTTCGAGCGGTGGATGCGGGAGCGATTCGCGTCGGCCCTGACCGCGCTGGCCCGACACGGCTCCGGAGGCGGCGGACCGCAATCCGCGGACGCCGTGATCGCACGGGCGCGGGTGGCGCGGGATGATTTCGTCGTCCAGCTTGGGGCGGGGCGTGCCCTGCTCGAGCGCGGGGATCTCACCGCGGCGCGCGCAGCACTGGAGCGGGCGGCGGAGCTCATGCCAGAGTACGCCGCGCCCGACAGCCCGCTCTGGTACCTCGGCCAAGTGCACCGCCGCGCCGGCGATCCGCGGCGCGCCGCGCAGGTGCTCGGGCGCCTGGTACGCCTTAACGCGGCTCATCTCCCGGCGCTCCGAGACCTGGCGGCGGTGTTGGATTCGCTGCAGGATGGGGCGGGGGCGGTGGCGGCGCTGGACGCCGCGATGTTCGTGTACCCCCTGGACCCCGAGGCCCACGACCGGCTGGCCCGTTTGGCGTCGCGGATGGGGCGCCGCGACATGGCGGTGCGAGAGCGCCGGGCCGTTGTGGCGCTGGCCCCGTCGGATCGGGCCGGCGCCCAATACGAGCTGGCGCGCGCGCACTTCGAGGCCGGCGATCTCTCGAGCGCGCGCGCCGCCGTGCTGCGCGCGCTGGAGCAAGCGCCGAACTACGCTCAGGCTCAGGACTTGCTGCTGGCGATTCGGGCCGCGCAGGCGCGGCCCAACCGCTGACCAAGGGCGGCCGAACCGTTGACCAAGGACGGATGGGCGTGAAAGCGCTGGTGCTGTTGGCCGCTATCCTGCTCGTCGCCGCGCCGCCTGTGATCGCGCAGCGGCGGTTTCGCGGCGAGGCAGCCGTCACCCCGAACAACACACGCTACGACGGCCGCTTCACGTTCCTCAGGCTGCGTTACGCTCCGCTCGAGCGAGGGTGGGGCCGGTTCGGCGGCGGCCAGGAGGGCTGGGCGCACGATTACCCCCGGGCAGAGCGCAATCTCATGAGGCTCGTCTCGGAACTGACGATGATTCGGCCGTACATGGACGGCGGCAACATCTTTCCCATGGACGATAAGGAAATCTTCAAGTACCCGATCGCCTATCTGTCCGAGCCAGGTTTCTGGTCCCTGTCCGAGGCGGAGGCGGCAGGCCTCCGGACGTATCTCGAGAAGGGCGGCTTCCTGATCGTGGATGATTTCGACGGCTACGATTGGGTCAATTTCGAGGAGAAGATGCATGCGGTGCTGCCAGACGGCGTGCTGATGCCGCTGGATGTGTCACACCCGGTATTCCATTCGTTCTTTGAGATCGAGTCGCTGGAGACCCTCGCCTTTGGCAACTACCGCAGCGTGAGCCAGGGCGCCGAGTACCACGGTATTTTCGAGAACAACGACCCCAGGAGCCGCCTCATGGTGGTCGTCAACTACAACAACGACATCGGGGACTATTGGGAGTGGTCCGATCAGGGCTTTTTCCCGATCGAATTGTCCAACGAGGCGTACAAGCTGGGCATCAACTACATCGTGTATGCGATGACACACTAACGGGGCAGCAGAAGCAGGACGGGCAGAAAGGTAGAGGCGGCAGGAGCGGCAGGTGGGCCCGCTGAGCTTTCCGAGCATCGGACATCGAGCATCTAACATCGGACATTGGACATCGAATGACAGCCATTTCAGAGCTTCACGCCCAGGACGACATCGCCCTCGCCGAGCGTCTCAAAGCCGGCCGCGACCGGATTCTCTCCGAGCTGCGGCGCATCATCGTGGGGCAGGACGACGTCGTGGACCAGATCCTGCTCTCGATCTTCGTGGGAGGGAACAGCCTCATCGTGGGCGTGCCGGGCCTCGCGAAGACGCTGCTGATCCACACCATCGCGCGCGCGCTGGATCTCAAGTTCTCGCGCATCCAGTTCACACCGGATCTCATGCCCTCCGACATCACGGGCACGGACATCATCCAGGAAGATCCCGAGACCGGGCGCCGCCACCTCGTGTTCATGCCCGGCCCGGTATTCGGGAACATCATCCTGGCGGATGAGATCAACCGCACGCCGCCCAAGACGCAGGCGGCGTTGCTGGAAGCGATGCAGGAGCACCGGGTGACGGTGCAGGGCAAGACCTACACGCTGGACGAGCCGTTCTTCGTGTTCGCCACCCAGAACCCCATCGAGCTGGAGGGCACCTACCCCCTGCCCGAGGCCCAGCTCGACCGCTTCATGTTCAACATTATCATCGATTACTCGCCGGAAGCCGACGAGCTGACGGTGGTGCGGGAGACGACCGCCGTGCAGGATCCCCAGTTCGATCACGCCGTGTCGGGTCGGGACATCGTGGCGTTCCAGCG
>JACQHC010000035.1 GCA_016199245.1 Gemmatimonadota bacterium
CCACCGTCCAGGTCGGCTCGGTGACGACCGCGAGCTCGGCCGCAAACTCCAGCGGCCGGCCCTCGGGATAGGGCAGGACGTTGGTCCCGTTCACGAGCAGGAAGTCGTCGGCGCTCCACGTCATGGCGTTGTCGAGCGACGCGGCGGCGTAGTCGAAGCGCACGGTGACCGCCCCGGCGCCGGTGGGAATCACCCGCCAGGTGTCATAGTCCAGCTTGTCCCAGTCCAGCGGATGGTCGTTCTGGCTCGCGTCGAAGCGCAGCACGTTGCGTGCGAAGTTGCTCACCTCGTACGCGCCGGGCGTCCAAACCGGGAGCGACAGCAGCACGGGCTCGGCGCCTGACACAGAGAACGTCATGCGCATGCCGATCTCGCGTTGCGCGGCGGTCTGTGCGTTGAAGGTCAGCTCATATCGCACCCCGCTGATGGGCGCGGATTGCGCAATCCGTGCCTGCGACACGGCAGGCGGGGCGGCGCAGAGAACCGCGGCGGCGAGAACGAGCCCCGTGAGTTGGGACGGCATGGATTCTCCGGGATGAGATGGTGACAAACCAGCGTCGTGATACGCCATCAGGCGTACCGTATTCCGCGTGCACCGGTGCTGGCGTCTTCCGGCGCACAAGAAAATAGCGAGCCGACCGCTGGCTGCGCCGCCTACATATACGTCGGGTATTCCGGCTCGTACATGGCCTGCCGCACTTCGGCCTCCATGTCCTCAGGCTGGGCGCGCGAGGCGAGGCCTGCCCCGTAGGCAAGGCGGGCGACCGCCACTGCGATGGCGTGCGACACCGCGCGGATGCCGGAGATCGGTGGAAACAGCGTTCCCGTCTCGAGAGCCGAGGCGTGCGTCGCGGCGGCCAGTGTTTGCGCCGCCACGGTGAACATCTCGTCGGTGACGCGCCGTGCCCCGGAGACCACGACCCCGAGGCCGACTCCGGGGAAGATGTACGCGTTGTTGGCCTGTCCGGGAACGAAGCGGCGGCCGTTCAAACTCACGGGCGGGAACGGGCTGCCGCTGGCGAACACCGCGCGCCCGTCGCTCCAGCCGTAGGCCTGTTCCGCCGTGCACTCCGACCTGGATGTCGGGTTGGACAGCGCCAGCACGACGGGGCGATCGTTGAGCGCCGCCATGGCCTGGAGCACTGGCTCGGTGAATGTCTGCGGCTGCCCCGAGACGCCGATCAACGCCGTCGGCCGCACGGCTCGAACGACGTCGTCCAGGTCGCGGAGCGGGGCGTGGTCCTGCGCGTACGGTTGCTTGTGCGCCTGGAGATCCGTGCGGGATCGCACCACGAGACCCTTGGAATCCACGAACCAGCAGTGGCGCCGCGCTTCATCGGGACTCAGCCCGTCGAGCCGCATGGCTGTCGAGACCAGATCGGCAATGCCGATCGCGGCCTCGCCGGCTCCGAAAAACAACAAGACCTGCTCGACGAGTGGCCGTCCGGTGATTCGCGTCGCGGACTGTACCCCGGCGAGGGTTACCGCGGCGGTCCCCTGGATATCGTCGTTGAACACGCACGCGCGGTCCCGGTACCGCGCCAGCAACCGGAACGCGTGCTCCGTCGCGAAGTCCTCGAACTGGATCAGCACGCCGGGAAAGCGCCGCCGGGCCGCGTGCACGAACTCGTCCACCAGCTCGTCGTATGCCCGACCTCGCAGCCGGTGCTCGACCAGCCCGATGTACAGCGGATCCCGCAACAGGTCTTCGTTGTTGGTGCCGACGTCCAGCATTACCGGGAGACACTGCGCGGGGTGAACACCCGCGCAGGCGGTGTACAGCGAGAGCTTTCCGATCGGAATGCCCATGCCGTGCGCCCCCAGGTCGCCGAGACCCAGGATCCGCTCGCCATCGGTGACCACGATGACGCGCACGTCCCGCTCGGGCCAGTTCCGCAGCAGCCTCGCGACGCGACCGCGATCGTGGGCCGACACATACAGGCCGCGTGGCCGCCGGAAGATCCGCCCGAAGCGGCTACACGCCTCGCCCACGGTGGGGGTGTAGATGATGGGCAACGTCTCCTCGAGGTTGTCGAGCACGACGCGATAGAACAGCGCCTCGTTGCGGTCGAGCAGGGCGGTCAGGAAGATGTACTTCTCGAGGTCACTGGTCTTGCGACGGAAGTTGCCGAGCACTCGGGCTTCCTGTTCCGCCGGCGTGAACACCCTGGCGGGCAGCAGGCCTCGCAATCCCAGCACGTCGCGCTCGGCTTCCGTGAACGCGGTGCCCTTGTTGTATCGGGGATCGTTCAGGATCTCCAGTGGCGATCGGCGTCGGGCGGCCATACGGTGCTCCAAAGGTGATCAGCGGGAGTAAATCCGCCCTGAGCCGCTCACCAACTGACCTTTAGGAAGCGAATCTCACCAGCGCTCGCTGATCCCGCGTGCCACGTGATCCGCGATGGCCATGATGGTGAGCATGGGGTTGACGCCACTCGATGCGGGGAAGGCAGACGCGTCGGCGACGAAGAGGCCGGTGGTCCCGAACACTTCGCCCGATTCGTCAGCCGCAGCCTGGGAGGCGTCGCGCCCGAGTGGGGCTGTCCCCATCTGATGGAAGCTGACGAAGGACATGCGATTGTGGCGGTAGCCGCGCGCGTCGGCGCCGGTCAGGAACCGCGAACGCCAATCGTTGCCCGACGGCTGCATGCGAAGCGGCGGTGTCTGCAGCGTCACGATCTCCCGTGCTCCCGCGGCTGCCAGCACCTGGGCCGCACCCTCGAGCCCGCGCCGCACGTGTCGCGCGTCGTACGCCGAGACGTCATA